>CAZJWE010000234.1:0-5157 GCA_964549265.1 uncultured Bacteroidales bacterium
ATTCCAAATGGAACGAAGATTAAATTAATAATATGTTAATTTAGTTCACCCCACCCTGCGGGTTAACCAATATACAGCACCTGCGCTAATAGAAGCAGGTTATAAAATAGACAGTTCTGTGCCTTCCCAGCGCTTTGATTTTTTTCTTTCTTTTGGCAGCCTAAAAAAATTTAAATGGCTTTTTGCCCCCCCGCCTACCGTATTATACCAAACCAAATGATTTAACAAAAAAAGGGGAAGGCCCGTTGATTGAGGTGCCTTTGTCGGCCGGGTTGTTCCCATTCGTGGGTACCACCATGCGCATTTTTCCATTACTAACACGTGTGCAACGCAATTTTCATCATTGGGAGAGTGCTGTTAACAACAAACCTGTTGTTTTTGATATTCATCCGAATGAGTTTATTGATGAGACGGGTGAAAAAAGAATTATAGAACGGCGTTCCTCGAATTATTTATCCTATTTACTACAAGACCTGATTCGCTCACAATTGAAAGTGAAAAACCTCGGCCCCAAGGCTATCCCTTTGTACGAATCACAGATTAGGTTCTTTATGAAAAGAAATTATAAATTTACTACAATTAAGGGTTATTGTGAAGATAAGGGTTTTTTATAGGTTAATGTGTTTCACGCAAAGAACGCAAAGAATTTCGCTAAGATCGCAAAGAAGACTAATTCAATCCTTTGCGGCCTCTGCGGGTAAAAACAGGATTCAAGCAAAGTGCGCAAAAAAGACGCAAAGCACGCTAAGATTTTCTCCTTTGCGAGCTTTGCGTTTAGATCTCAGCGGCCTTTGCGCGAAACAAATAAACTCTTAAACTTCTAAACTACTCAACAGCTAAACTACTCAACTCATAGACACATAAACTCTTAAACTCCTAAACTCCTAAATTTATTTTACATAATAATTCATTCCTTCTGTCGTTATAATTAAATGACAGAAAATATGATTCGCTATGGATAAAATTATCAGGTTTATACAAAAAAACGGGGATTACGCACGGCTTTCAGAATTGCGGGAACAAGGATTTCAAACCAGGAATATAACCCGGCTTCATGAGGAAGGAGTTTTAGAGAAATTGCAACCCGGTCTTTATAAACTTAAAGAGAGTAATATAACCTCTGGATTTGTGGATATAAGCAAAGCAGTGCCAAGAGCCGTTATCGCTTTGGTTTCTGCACTTGTTTATCATGAACTAAGCGCTTTCAATCCCTCAAAAATTCATGTTGCCATTCCAAACGATGCGAAACCACCTATTCTGTATTTCCCTCCTGTAGAGGTTTATTATTTTCGAAAAAATCAGTATCGGGCAGGAATTGACGAAAAAAAGATATATGGGCATCCGGTTAAAATTTATAACAGAGAAAAAACGGTGTGTGATATGTTCCGTTTTCGCTATCAAATTGGAGAAGACCTTGCTTTTGAAGGACTTAAAAATTATCTAAAGCACCCAGAGGCTAATCTAAACAAACTAAAAAAGTATATGAATATTTGCCGGGTTTCTACAATAATGAAACCTTCTCTTAAAGTGCTGCTTGCATGAGTACCCGAAACAACGATCAATCTGTTAAGCACCGTTTAAAAAACATTGCCAGGGCAACGGACAAAGACTATAATTTTGTCTGTATACAATACATGCAGGAACGCTTTTTATAAAATAAAAAAACTTCTTTGCGAACCTTTGCGTTTTTTCTTCTTTGCGGACTTTGCGTGAAACTATTCATTTTTTTAATTTCACGCAAAGATCGCAAAGGATTTCGCAAAAGCCGCAAAGACATTAAATACTTAATATTTTTATGTTAAACCCATTAAATAAGTGCCTAATTCAATTAAACAAAATGCACTTGATGTTGAACAGATAACAGAGGATGCGGAATATGGAGGTTTACGTTTTAAAATACCGGCAATAGTCGGTGGAGATTATCAACGACTTCAGCTTGATATTGGTTTTGGCGACATCATGGTAGATGCTCCTGTAGATATTCAGTATCCGTCCTTATTGGAGTTTCCACCACCTAATATTAAAGTGTATCCCATTGAATCATCCATTGCCGAGAAGTTCGAAGCTATTGTTAGTCTTGGTCTATTCGGTAGTCGAATGAAGGATTTTTTTGATATCTGGTTCTTGATACAGCATCATGATATAAATACCGAAAGACTTCAAAAAGCAATACTTAAAACGTTCTATAATAGAAATACAACGGTTACTGATTCAAACTATATTTTTAATAATGAATTCAAAAATAACTATGATAAACAAAAGCAGTGGCAGGCTTTTCTTAATCGCTATGGCATCCAAATAGAGCATACTTTTGAATTTGTTGTTAGTGAAATAGAGAAGTTCTTTACCCCAATTATTGAGTAACAGAATGAGAAAAAGGTGACAAAGTAACAGAGTTAAAAAGGTTAAAGGTTAGAAAGAATTAAATTCATCAAATTCTCTTCAACTACTCAACTCACATACTACGAGACTCTTTCCGTGAACCAAATAATATTAATATTTCACGCAAAGAACGCAAAGGAATTCGCTAAGATCGCAAAGAGAATGTAGAGAAGGTTTATTCAATCTTTGCGGCCTTTGCGTGAAACAAAAACAAACTTCTAAACTATGAAAATTTTCATCATTACTATGGACGACCCGGTACAGACCCGAAATTTCATTCGTCAGATCGTTGATCAACGAAAAGATGATATCATTGGGATAGCCGTCCCCAAGGGTAACCGAATGACCATAGGCAAGAAGCGTTCAAAATTCCTCTATCTGATATCGCTGTTACTAATTATGGGCCTACCTGCCTTTATAAAAAACTCATGGATTACCTTAACAGACAAAATCCAAAAGAAACTAACCAGAAAAGGGTTGGCAAAAGATCCATCCATCCAGTTTTATGCAAAATCCCAGGGTATTCCGGTCTGGGATATCAAAACACCAAACAGCAAAAAATTCAGGGAAGAACTAAAAGCGATTGAACCGGATGTGATCATCAACCAAAGCCAAAGCATTATAAAAAAAGATTTATTGGATATTCCGAAAATTGGTGTAATCAATAGACATAATGCTTTATTGCCTAAAAACAGGGGGCGGTTAACCCCTTTTTGGGTCTTGTATAAAGGTGAAAAAGAAACTGGTGTATCCATCCATTTTGTAGAAGAAGGGATCGATTCCGGAGATATCATAGTGCAAAAAAAATATGCCATTTCTCCCAAAGATACTTTTAATTCATTGGTTAAAAAAAACTACCAAATAGCTCCTGTTGCTATGATTGAAGCCCTTGATAAACTGGATCAGGATGAGCAGCATTATATACCAAATCCTGACGAAGAAGCAACTTATAATACTGTGCCGGGATTGAAAGAGGCGTGGGAATACAGGTTTGGGAGAAGAAAATGATAAAGCAAGTGCAGATTTTGTAAAAAACTTATCAACTGGTAATCCTTTTTTCTCTATACCTTATTCAATTCCTTAATATTTCTTTTTTCTATCTCAAAATCTATCTCAAAGCAATCAGTAAACTTTTGTTTTATTTTATTTAACAGGGTTAATTTGTCAGCGCAATAAAAGATAAATGCACCACCACCCCCTGCACCACAAATTTTACCTCCCAATGCTCCATTTTGTAATGCAAATTGATAGATGGCTTCCAATCCATCATTTGAAGAAGAAGGTGCTAATTGTTTTTGTGCCTTAAAGTTTTTATTCATAATAACAGCACACTCGTTGAATTGTTTATTTGCCAGCGCATTCGAAAATGCCAAACCATACGAAGATAATTCTTCAAGCGCTCTTTTTCCTTCCGTTGTTTTGTAATTTTTGTATACTTCTTCAACTGCGTTTTGTGCGCTTCGTGATACACCGGTATGTAGCAATAAAAGGCCCTCTTTAAATCGGGTTAAAATCTCTTCTTCTATATGCAATGGAACTTCCTTCCCATAATCTTTCCCAAATTCAAAACAATGAAACCCTCCATACACGATGCTGTATTGATCCTGCCTTCCTATAGCCCAATTAAGCTCTTTATTTTCAAGATGAAAAAGGTCTTCAGCAATATCCGTTAAGTTCCTGGTGTCAGTATTATATGTTTTAGCGCTAATCATTTTAAGAACCTCAGCTGCTGTAGACGTTGAAAGACCACTACCTCTCGGATATCCGCTAAAATTAAACCGTCCTTCAATGAATTCAACATGAGGTTTAATGGCCATATTTGAAACATACCCCGTTGTCCCCTTCATAATATAAGGAATGTCTGTCCAACCACCTGCAAAATCAATCCGTAAAGGCGCTTTGTATGTGAAATTAATCTTCTCTATGATGCTGGTTGTGGAAGTGGCTTCAAGTTCTGGCAAGGTTTCCCTGATGACGGGTTGCACATGAATGCCCAGATTAGCACATAATTCTTTTTTAATGTCAAGGGCGCTATCGTCATCATTAATGATGAACACATCCGGCTTCAGGTTTTCTAAAATTTCTCTAAAGTCAACCTTTCCTTCCCCAATAGTGGTGTCATTCAGCAAAGCATAGTCTACATCCTGCATTGCAGCAATCAGGTATAGCCTGTTAAGCTCAGGGTTTACCGGCCTTCCCTGCCCTTTCAGTGTTCTGATTGTTTGATCCCTTCCTATCCCAACCACTAATATATCCCCATATGATTTACATTGATTGAAAAACACGGCATGCCCGGTTTGAACAATATCATAACAACCGGTACAAAATACAATTTTCTTATGATTGTGTTGTTCTCGTATGGTTTTAAGTCCCTTGTGGTCTGTTATTTTCTTTTTTATATTTGTGAACATAGATAATGTTTTTGGTAAAATTAGAAAAATATTGGCAGAAAATCTATTACAATGAAAGCTTGATATTGCTATTCTAACTTCTACTCCCTTTCTCATCTTCTCCCCTTCTCAGTACTCCCCACCTCATAATTTCAATGATCATGCATATGTCCCAACATCCTGATAAATGGAAATATTAATAACCAAATTTTTTAATTCTCCAAACCCCATATCCCTCCTCCCTAAGTCCCTCAGTCCCTCAGTCCCTCAGTCTCTTAGTCTCTTAGTCCCTTAGTCCCTTAGTCTCTCCATCCCTCCGTCTCTCCATCCCTCCGTCCCTCCCTCTCTCCATCCCTGTTCGTTAAAATATACGATGCCATCGAAT
>CAZJWE010000235.1:0-5146 GCA_964549265.1 uncultured Bacteroidales bacterium
CGTAAAACATGCTGATTTGGGAGTATATACGCAATGCGTATACACAAACGTTGTGTGACATACATTTTTTTAAGAGCTGAAAAAGATTTACCTGTTCCGATTTTCAAAGACAAAGAAGGGGTTTTAAAGAGAAATGCATAAAATTAATGGAACATTAAATGATTAAACCGAACTGGAATATATTTAGAGCAAAGTTCAATGAAAATCCTCAAAACAATTTGGAGTGGTTTTGTTATTTGCTTTTTTGTAAAGAGTTTAATAGACCATTTGGCATTTTCCGATTTAAAAACCAATCAGCAATTGAAAATAATCCAATCAGCAAGGATGATGAAGTAATAGGGTGGCAGGCAAAATTTTACAACACCCCGCTTTCAAACCATAAGGATGATTTAGTAAATACTATTGAAAAAGCAAAAAGAGATTATCCGAACATCACAAAGTTGCTTTTTTACTCAAATGAAGAGTGGGGACAAAACAAGGGGAAAAATCCACAAGGATTGATGGATGCTGAGCAAAAAGCAAAAAAACTAAATATTATATTAGAATGGAGAACAGCAAGTTATTTTGAATCTGAGTTTGTGTCTGTTGACAATGAACTCTTCGCCAAACACTTTTTCTCAAACAACAAAAGTATTTTTGATTTAATTGAAGAGCAGCAAAAACATACAGAAAATATCTTAAGCCAAATACAAACAAATATCTCATTCAATAATCAAAATTTTGAAATCAATAGAAACAAACAACTTGCAGAATTAAAGGATGTTTCACAGCAAATCTCGATATTAAGTGGAGTAGGAGGTGTTGGTAAAACTGTACTTATTAAGAAATTATATGAGGAAGTAAAAGAGAAAGCACCTTTTATTGTATTTAAGGCCACCGAATTTGAACTAAGAAGTATAAATGATATTTATACAGATTTTAGTATTTATGATTTTACTCAAGTTTATAAGTGTGAAGAAACAAAAGTCGTTGTCATTGACTCTGCTGAAAAATTACTGGATCTAAAAAATCAAGATCCTTTTAAAGAGTTTTTGTCGGTTCTTATTAAAGACAAATGGAAAATTATTTTTACGACAAGGAATAATTATTTAGAGGATTTGAATTATCAATTCTTTGAAATATACAATATCGGTCCATTAAATATAAGCATCAACAATTTAGAGTTGGAAGAGCTCAGTAAGATTTCAGAGGAACACTCCTTTTCATTGCCCAAAGACGAAAAGCTGTTAGAGTTAATAAGAAATCCATTCTATCTAAACGAATACCTAAAGTTTTATAAAGACAAAGAAGAATTAGAGTACAGTGGATTTAAAAATAAATTATGGAATAAAAATATAAAAAAATCTAAACCTGAACGGGAACGGTGTTTTTTACAAACAGCATTTGAGAGAGCCAACACAGGACAATTTTTCATTAGCCCAAATTGTAACTCGAATACTCTGGATAATGAATTAGTTAGAGATGGAATTTTAGGTTATGAAATAGCTGGTTATTTTATTACACATGATATTTATGAGGAATGGGGATTAGAGAAAATCATTAAGAGTGAATTTCTAAAAAAAATATCAAATCAGGATTTTTTTGAGAAAATAGGACAATCACTTCCTATTCGTAGAAGTTTTAGAAACTGGTTATCAGAAAAACTTTTATTAGGAAATGGTGACATTAAAAGTTTTATTGAAGAAATAATTGAGAGCAAAGAAATTAAACCGTTCTGGAAAGATGAAATATTAGTTTCTGTTTTGCTCTCAGATTATTCAAAAGTATTTTTTGATCTTTTTAAAGACGAACTGTTATCTGATGAACAACGATTATTAAGAAGACTTACTTTTATATTAAGAATTGCTTGCAAGGAAGTTGATGATGATTTCTTTAAGCAATTGGGTATTCGCAACCTAAATTTATTTTCCTTAAAGTATGTTTTGACAAAGCCCAAAGGCCACGGATGGGGTAACCTAATAAAATTTGTTTTTGACAACATAGAAACAATCGGAATTAAAAATATAAATTTCATTTTACCGATAATCAATGATTGGAATAGCAAAATTAAGGAGGGCGAAACCACAAGGCTTTCAGGCCTGATTGCATTACAATATTATCAGTGGATTATTAGTGAAGATGTGTATTTTTCTCGTGATAATACTAAAGAACACCTTTTACAAACTATTCTCTATGGCTCATCTGAAATCAAAGATGAGTTAAAGGGAATTTTTAACGAAATTCTAAATAACAAATGGAAAAATCATAGAGACCCTTATTGTGATTTATCAAAAGTTATTTTAACAAAGCTTGAAGGAATATCTGTTTCTAAAGTTCTACCTGAAAGTGTTTTAAAATTAGCTGATTTATTTTGGTCTTATACGGAAAAAGAAGATGACCATTTTTACCGTTCACGAATAGAAGTTGAACAACACTTTGGATTGGAACCCAACCATTCTGACTATCATTCAGCAAGTGCTTACCAAACCCCAATTTATTGGTTACTACAGTTTCATCCCAAAGAAACAATTGATTTTATTCTCTATTTTACTAACAAATCAGTACAGAAGTATGCATCTTCTGATTTCGATAAATCAGTCATAAAGGTAAAATTGTTTTTTGAAGATGGGAAGACACAGGACCAATATATAAGCCATTGCCTTTGGTATATGTATAGGGGAACTGGTTCTCCAGTAAGCCCTTATCTGCTTCAATCAGTTCATATGGCTTTAGAAAAATATTTTTTGGAAATTGGTAAAAATGTTGAGTCCAGAATACTAGAAAGTTGGCTTATTTATCTTCTCAAGAATTCAGAATCAGCATCAATTTCTTCAGTTGTAGCAAGCATTGTTTTAGCTTATCCAGATAAAACATTTAATGTTGCTAAAATTCTTTTTAAAACAAAAGAATTTATCCTCAATGATACAACACGATTATTTGCCGAACACAGGGCTAAATCTTTGTATTCAATTGGTCGAAACATGGGGAGTACGACAAATGAATTTTATGATGAAGAAAGAATAAAAACATGTGAAGACAAACATCGAAAATTGTGTTTAGAACATCTATTTTTAAACTACCAACTATTTAGAAATGAAGAGGTTAGTGAGAAACAAGCAGGGAAAAGACAAAAGGTCTTGTGGGAAATATTAGATAGCTATTATAAAGAATTACCGTCTGAAGCAGATCAAACCGAATCAGATAAAACTTGGAGACTCTTTCTCGCCAGAATGGATAGAAGAAAGATGGATATAACGACTAAAAAAGCCGATGAAGGCATCGCTATTCAGTTTAATCCAGAAATTGATTCAGATATAAAGGAGCATAGTGAAGATGCTCAAAAAAAATATAATGAACAAATGAAATATCTTCCTCTGAAATTATGGGCTGAATTTAAATTTAATAATGATGATAAATACAAGCAGTATGAGAAATATGAAAATGATCCTTTACTTGGGCTCCAAGAAGTAAAAGATATACTTCAAAAATTAAAAACCATAAAAGCACCTGAAATTTATGAGATGCAACATTCTGAGGAAGAAAGTTTTTTTCTTTTTAATCATTCAATTCCAGCATTTGTCTGTTCTGTTCTAATTGAAAAATACATTGATGAACTCTTGGTGGAAGATAAATCCTTTTGCAAAGATATTGTTTTAGGAGTTGCAACTTCTTCTCTTAACCCGAATTATCAATATCAAATATCTGATGGGATACAGCCTGCTATCTCCGCACTTCCAACTTTGTTAGAAGTTTTTCCAGAGGAAAAAGAACATATAAAAATTGTTTTACTACTAAGTCTATTCAATGATTCACATGTAGGGGGTATGCTTTCAAGCGAAAGTTTTAGCATTTTTCCAATCATAGCCATCCAGAAGTTATGGGGTAATAATTTTAGTGATGCTCAGTCTTTATTACTAGGGTATTTATTACTAAGACCTAAATATGATGAATTGAAAACAAGAATTCGCCAAGAAAATTACAAAAACGGCGTGTATGAATATCACGATGATCAATTTTTAAAAAGGTTTATTGAAGATAACGAAAAAGATATAAAACGTGTTGTTGACAACGAGATTTCACTATCAAATTTGATAGATATTGAAAAATATGATCTTTCGGTATTAAGAACAGCATTTCGTATGATTCCTCAAAAAACAGATAACAATTACCATAAGACGATTGCTAAAGCAGTGATTTCAGCTTTTGCAGAAAAATTGGGTTTAGATGATCGAGACGATAAGATTGACTACAAGGTTAAACATGATTTTTTACAAACCTACACTTATTTCGTGTTGAACTCACCTAAAGACGAAATTCAAGATTACTTAAAACCGTTTATTGATAATTTTAATTCATCTGAATCTATTGCAGATTTGTTTCAAGAGTTTGTTTTAACTGAAGACAAATTAAACACCTATGATAATTTCTGGTTTATCTGGAATTCTTTTAAAGAAAAGATATTTGATATTTGCAAAGAAGAAGATGGGCGTTGGTATGTGTCCAAAATAGTGAAAAGCTATCTTTTTGCTACAGTACCTTGGAAAGAATCAGCTAAAGAGTGGCATTCGTTAAAAGACAGTAATAAAAGATTTTTCGCAGAACTATCAAATGAAATTGGGCATTGCCCTTCCTTTTTGTATGCTATATCGAAATTATTAAATGATATTGGAAGCCATTATATAGATGATGGAGTGCTCTGGATTTCAAGTATTCTAAAAAACAATCAAAATATAGCTGATAAAAAACTCGAAGCTAACACTATCTATTATTTAGAAAATTTCACTAGAAAATACACTTTTAGAAATCGTGAAAAAATAAAAAAAATAAAAGCTATAAAAGACAACTTGCTCTTAATATTAGATTTTTTAATTGAAAAAGGGTCTGTTGTTGGATACATGCTAAGAGAAAGTATTGTTTAAAATATGAAGAATTTGGCTCCGTGGCATTCACCCCTACCCCTCTGCCACTACGCCAAATGAAGAAAAATCGGAACAGGAAAATTCAATGAGTGGAGATAAAAAAATGTACGATCGCACAACAGCGGCTATACAAAATGCCTGCCGCAGGCGCAACACAGGCACTTCGCATATTCGCAACCGTTGTGTGTCAGGTAGAAAAACTGACCTGCAACATTGATACAATAGAATTAAAAGGAAGTGAAAAATCA
>CAZJWE010000236.1:0-5133 GCA_964549265.1 uncultured Bacteroidales bacterium
TTATTTATGGGGCTTGGAAAATGGGGGTTGGAAAAAAAATAGTTTATATGTGGTTTAAATATAGTTTAACGTTGTTTATATGTTGTGTTCTTTCAAAACGATTAATTTTATATTGAACCACATATAAACTACTTTTAAACCACATTTACAACTATATTTAAACAGTATTTAAACAGTATTTTAGGTCCTGTAAAAATATTTAACCACTAAAATAAGTGTAGTACCTATTTTTTTAACTACTTCCGATACTTGCCAATTATCGCTGTTTTATTGCTTAAAACTGGCTTTTAAGCAGCATTCTGGTCAATTATGAATAGAATGTGGTTTATAAAATAAATAAAAAAAATGGTTGAAACGTATGAAAAATAAAAAAAAAAATTAATTTTGAACATATTATATATTTACATATCAGATTATGAACTTAATTATTTAACTTTTACAATGTAATATTAAGCAGTCTGGCTGTATATTAGTTAAAAATATATGAGTTTTAAAGCAGAAGATTATATTACTTTTAATGAATATGATGAAATACTATTGTCATACAATGGACGTATTACATCAGATTTAATCAATGACACGTTGCACAAAACAGAACAAATATTGTTAAAAAATCAGGAAACAAACAGATTACGGAAAAAAGTATATAATGTACTGATCGAAAGTTTGCAAAACCTTTATCATCATAGCGAGGGTATTCCCGAAGACCTGAGAATTAGTTATCATGAAAATCAATTTGGTACATTTCATATTGTCAAAATCGAAAATGGGTATAAAATCGTCACTACTAATTTTGTAGAGGCGGATAAAAAAGAAGTGTTAACAAAAAAACTTGATGAAATCAAACAATTATCCGAAGATAAATTAAAAGAAATGTATAAATTTGTGCTCAATCATCAGAAACTATCTAAAAAAGGAGGTGGTGGAATGGGATTGATTGATATTGCTAAAAAAACAAAAAATAATATAGACTACCGATTTCATAAATATAAAGACAATTGGTACTTATTTATATTCACAATTATAGTTTATTAAACCTTACAAATTAAAAATGGAATCAACATCAATAGAAGGAACACCCAAAACCCCATCGGTTAAATTTGATGCCGAAAAGGGAATCATTGAAATCAAAGGAAGGTCAATACCTGAAAATTCAATTGATTTTTATAAACCATTGATGGATTGGCTTGACGAATATTCTAATGACCCTCAAAAACATACAGAAGTCAATATTCAATTAGAATATTTCAATACCAGTTCATCAAAATGTATTCTGGATATCTTTAAAAAACTTGAAGCCATTCATAAATCACAAAAGAATGATGTTGTGATTAACTGGTACTATGAAGAAGATGATGAGGATATGCTGGAAGCCGGTGAAGATTATGAATCAATCATCAGGGTGCCGTTCAAGATGATCGAGACAATGGATTAATGTTTCATGGTTTTTAAACCATGTCTACTAAGTCAATGACACAAAAAAAAGCCGGGAGTTGAGTGTTGGGTGGATAACATCAAACACTCAATTCTTCGCTTATTTTTATTCTCCGTTTTTGTTTTAATGGGTGTTATAGAATTTTGTTAACGTATATTTTCACACCTATCTCTGTATTTCAAAATTTTCTTTCCTGTTTTTTCTGCTTGTTGAAATATTTTTTCTGTATGACCTGTATCGTGTCTGACAGTCCCATCATTTTTCTGATAACCCTGTAATATAGCATTATAAACAATACACCTGATAGAACCCATATTACAATAAGGTTTACCCAAAATGTATCGTAATACGTGCCAAAAAGTTTTTTACGCGGAGCATAAAAATGTGATTTAATAAAATTATATCCGGGGTCTAAAAATATAGGATCAATTTTTTGATATAAACGATTATTATATTCAATTATACGCTGCATTTCATTGCTATTTGTGACAAAATCAGCAAGTTGTTTGTTGTGATAGTCTCTTTTTAATGTTAAGAATTTTTCTCTTCCATTTTCTTTTTCGTGAAAAGCGGAAATGACATCATCTTTTTTTCGGTTGGCCTTATTATATAAAGTAATATAATATGTATTGAGCAAATCAAGATATGCATATAATTCTTCTACTACGCCGGGCGACATTTTTTCAAAAGATAAACGATCCAAATACTTGAAAGTAAATTTAGGATTTTCATTCATCTCTTTTTGTATTTCAGCTTTCACTAAATTTAGTCCTTCACTTATTTCAGTTTTATATTCAGGATTTTCATGTTTTCGTTCGTACAAGCCAATCTTATTTTTTAAAACAGGAATCCAGTATTGTTTTTTGAATTCTGCTTCGGACATGGCTTTTTCGTATGGATAAAACATTTTTTCATATTCATTTTCTTTGAATTGATGAACAGCTAATGCCTCATATGCCCATCGGGCAGTTATAATTTCTCCATAAAAAGGAATTTTATTTGGAGAAGAGATCATAGGATTCAATTCGTCATATTTTACAATGACTCCACTTAGAATAAGTTGGGGAATCACTAAGAAAGGAATTAATATATATATGGTGACAACAGTTTTAAACGTATCGGATATTAAAAGCCCCATTATATTTGAAGACACCCATGCACTGAACAGTATTAACCAGTATTCGAAGAACATGCCTTTGATTTCAACAATGCTGTTGCCAACCAGTACAAATGTAAATGCCTGAATGGCTGATATAATGATTTGGACTCCGGCTTTTGAGAATAAATAGCTCCCCCAGCTCAAATTCAAAAATGCTTCTCGTTGTAATATTTTCCGGTCTCTTATAATCTCTTCTGCACTCACAGTAAGTCCGATAAATATGGCTACAATGACAGACATGAAAATAAAAACAGGAATGTTATTGTTGCTCAATAACGTATATCCGTTTTCACTGGTGACTTTGTAGTATTTTACAATAAATGAAAGTAAAAACGCCAAAATGGGGGGTTCTAAAAAATTTATAAACAGATATTGTGTGTTCGTGAGCTTTGATAAAATATCTCTTTTAGCGTATAAAGCGAATTGTTTTAATTTATTTGGTATCTTAAAATTGATTTTTGGGATATAATTGGGGATTTCAATTTTTTTCTGATTATTTCCATCCTGTTCTTTATGCTCTTTGAAATACCTGTACCATTCTTTTGGTGCAATTTTTCTTTGTTGCGTGAGGTTACCGTATTCATCCACAACATTGGCTTCAACAATGTTGAACACTTGTTCGGGGTTTACATTACCGCAACAGTGGCATTCGCTTTCGCTCCAGTTTGCATGATGTACCTGAGCTTTAAAGTATATTAAAGATTCTATGGGATCTCCGTTATAGATCAAATAGCCTCCTGTGTCCATGATTAGTAGCCGGTCGAACATCTTGAATATATCTGAAGAAGGTTGATGAATGACGACGAAAATAAGTTTTCCTTTTAGAGAAAGCTCTTTTACAAGGTCCATGAGGTTTTCGGAGTCTCTTGAAGAAAGCCCGGAAGTCGGTTCGTCAAGGAACAGTATAGAAGGCTCTCTGATAAGCTCTAAAGCAATGTTTAATCGTTTTCGTTGTCCTCCGCTGATTTTTTTATTTAAAGGAGTACCTACCTGGAGGTCTTTAATTTCAAAAAGCCCTAAATTGCGGAGTGTGTTTTCAACTGTGGAAATAATTTGTTCTTCTGTATAATCGTCAAAACAAAGTTTTGCATTATAATAGAGATTCTGAAAAACCGTTAATTCTTCAATCAAAAGGTCATCCTGGGGAACATAGCCTATTAACCCTTCCAGGCTGTCTTCTTCCTGGTTGTTCAGGTCATATCCGTTGATCAATATTTGTCCTTCCGAAGGGTTATAAGTGCCGTTTAACACATTGAGTAAAGTCGTTTTACCCGAACCACTTGCTCCCATGATTCCAACCAGCCTTCCAGACTCTTCCGAAAAATTGATATTATAGAACCCAATACCACCGTCATTGAACCGGTAAAGAATGTTATCTACCTGATATACAATTTTTGAAGTGATTTTATCTTCAATAAAACTGCCTACTACATCGCTGTAATAAATAGGGCGTACACGGCTATTACGGATAGATGTGCCGGTTTTGAATACAAAGACTTTATCATGTTCAAGCAACTGGCTGTTGAGGTACATCTCATTGCCGCCAATGTATCTGATTAGATAAATATTGACTTCGTCAATATTTATAACACGGATTTGTCCGGCTAAATTTTCAGAATAAATGTGTTTGGCTTTTTGTGTCTGAAAATTTTTTTCGGAATTAATGATTAAAATATTCTCTGAATCCGGTATGCGTTCAAATGGAAATAATACAAATTGTTTGATCTGCTCAAAATGTTCTTTTGAAATAAAGAATGTATCTGCTACTGTTGCAATAAATTCTTCTTCCTGTGCTGTTATGTTTTCCTCTTCATCGTCTGATTTTACATATTCAAGCAATTGAACTAAAACGACTATTTTTTGTTGCTGGGTTAATTCTTCATTTATTTCTGTACATATTTTCAGCACTCTTACTGAACTAAGCGGAATAACTCTCTTCCCTTTTTCCCTTTGTTTCGCCTGGTGTTTTGTATAATAATTTTCAAATATTTTAAGATATTCATTTACCAGGTCTTCGTTGATCTGTTTAGAAAGAAATGAATGTACAATCGCTTTCTTATCCTTCAGGTTACTTTCAGGTTCTGCAATTATTGCAAATAATTGCATTAATGCTTTTAAGATTTTTTCACTCATCTTTTAGTTAGTATTAACTATATTTTCCCGCATTTATTCAAACCAATATTTATATTCCTTCCTTTTTAAAAATAAAGAAGTATGCTTTTATCTTCCTCCTTGTTTTTTTAAAAAGCCTTGTTATGTATGCATTTCGCAATCAATAGGCAAAGCAAATTTAAAAATTATGCTAATATACTAAAATTGTATTTATTAAACTCAAAATTTCATTAACAATTGATAAATATCATCGTTGATTTTTAAAAATATATGTACCTGTTTGCATTTTTTATTAGCTCAAAGCTCAAAGTACAGAATATGCTTATAAAGCATTCTTAATCCCCATCCACATAGCCAAAACTTAAACTACTCAACTACTCAACTACTCAACTACTCAACTACTCAACTACTCAACTACTCAACTACT
>CAZJWE010000237.1:0-5124 GCA_964549265.1 uncultured Bacteroidales bacterium
ACCCCCATAAATAAATCGCAAATTACCATTAAATTCGTGGTAGAACCTTATTTATAAATATAATACATTTATTATGCAGTGTCTAACAGTGGAAAAGTTAGTATTTTCAATACAAAACATTAACTTTGTCCCCTTTAAAAATTTCAACTATAAAATGAATACCAGCGGAAATACAAAGGGGATCGTGTTTGCAGTGCTTACGGGGCTTTGTTGGAGTGTGGTAACCATTGCACTCAAGATTGTATTGCTAGAAATTGATCCGTTCACCATTGTGTGGTTTCGATTTGCACTGGCCTTTGGATTACTTTTCCTCTATTTTTTGTTAATAAGTCCGTCTAAACTCTCGATTTTCAAAAAACCTCCCCTATTGCTTATTTTTGGAGCCCTGGGCTTAGCGGCAAATTATTACGGCATCATCAAAGGTGTTGATTATACAACCCCTACAACAACACAGCTTGTGATTCAGTTTGGGCCTATATTGCTGGGGATTTCCGGGTTTATTGTCTACAAAGAAAAGCTAACCTCAAAACACATCATTGGATTTTTGGTGGCTGTAGCAGGGCTTCTTCTGTTTTACTACAAGCAAACGGATGAAATTGTTTCACAGATTTCATCGTTTAACAAAGGGATTTCATGGATTTTATTTGCAGGATTTACCTGGGCTGTTTATTCAGTATTTCAAAAACATTTGGTACGCAGCTATTCGGTATTGCAATTAAACCTGATCATTTACGGATTGCCTGTCTTGTTGTATATGCCTGTCACCGATTTTCAATCGTTAGCCTCTATCTCTCCCGTAACCTGGGCTGTATTGATCTTTCTTGGCTTAAACACACTGGTTGCTTACACATTCATGGCATTATCATTAAAACATATTGAAGCCAACAAGGTAAGTATTATACTTGTGATGAATCCCGTCATCACATTCTTCATTATGATGTTCCTGGAGCACATACATTTTACATGGATAGAAGCAGAACGATTCACTGTTATAAGCCTTATAGGCGCCGGAATGGTTGTTGCCGGGGCAGCAATAGTAGTAGGTTTCAGGACAAAAAAAGTGAAATAAGCATTTTCCATACAACATTTTTTTTGTTAAATAAATTATTTATCGTAATATTGTATAAATACAAGTTTTTAGTTAGAACACATAAGATTACAGAAGCAGGATTAAACGGGAATATATACATACAGAGCGGTTAATAAAACAAACAAAAGATTAAACAGCTTTAGCAAAAGCATAAAAGATAAGATTGTTTAGAAAAATATTTAAAAATTTCATTATATTATAAAACAAAAACCCAACCCACAATTTTAAAATTATAGCTATGACAAAAAAAAATTTAATAATGCTTTTTTTTATGCTATTCTCATTAACAGTATTCGCACAGAAAAAAAATACTCCTGATAGTAAAAAAGATATAAGTAAAATAATTAACGGTCAATTGCATTATTTTGAGAATAACACCGGACATATAAAAAACGGAATAAATAAAAAAAAACTGTATGGGATAACAAAACCCTCGAAGGACTTTCTTAAATCATCTGAATCGAATATCAGGTTAGATTCATTTATTGTATATTCCTTTAACAGCGATATTGATTCTGTATATTATTCAAAAATAACATACAGCTATGATGCCAACGGCAACCGTACTTTATATACAAATTATACATGGGATACCGGTAGCAATGAATGGGTTCAATCACAGAAGTACGAAGGTAGATTTGATGCCAACGGGTTACTGATTTTAAGAGTATGGTATTCCTGGAATCCCGATAGAAACAACTGGTTTAAAGATTCGAAACATGAAAACAGCTATGATGCTAATGGCAATCGTACTTTATATACATATTATACATGGGATACAGGCATTAATGACTGGATTCAATCACGGAAGTACGAAAACAGTTATGATACCAATGGCAACCAAATTTTAGATGCAAACTATACATGGGATCCCGGTAGCAATGAATGGATCGGAGTATGGAAGGATGAGTTCAGTTATGATACCAACGGCAACCGTTCTTTACAAGCAAATTATGCTTGGGATACAGGTAGCAACGAATGGATTGGAATACGGAAGAACGTTTACAACCATGACACCAATGGTAACCGTATTTTACAAGCAAATTACACCTGGGATTCCGGAAGCAACGAATGGATTGGGACAAGTAAGACTGAGAAAAACTATGATGCCAATGGCAATCGTTCTTTATTTGCTATATATACATGGGATTCTGTTAGCAATGACTGGATTGGAATATGGAATTACGAGTATTACTATAATGCCAACAACATTAAAATTTTTACCAAATATTATGCCTGGGATTCCAATAATAATGAATGGATTATATCATGGAAGAACGAGTACAGATATAATGCGAACAACAACATGATTCTAGCAACAAGGTATAACTGGGATTCCAATAGTAACGACTGGGTTATTTCCCGAAAGTATGAGTATACTTATTATGACATGACCAACAAAACATCAAAAACAATATATAACTGGGATTCTGGCAGAAACGAATGGGTTCAATCATGGAAGTGCGAGTACCGTTATGATGCCAACGGTAACCGTATTTTAGATACATATTATACATGGGATCCTGATAAATACGGATGGGTTCAATCCCGGAAGACTGATTACATCTATGATGCCAATGGCAACCAAACTTTAGATGCAAATTATATATGGAATCCTGTTAGCAACAACTGGATCGGAACATGGAAGTATGAGTATAGTTATGATGCCAAAGGCAACCGTACTTTACGAGCAAATTATAAATGGGATTCCCTTAGCTATGACTGGATTGGAGAAAATAAGAACGAGTACAGCTATGATGACAACGGCAATCTTATTTTAGTTGCAAATTATATATGGTCTCCAGTTAGCAATGACTGGTTTGGAACACAGAAGAACGAGTACAGCTATGATGCCAACGGCAACCTGACTTTATACGCAACATATCAATGGTATTCTGTCATTAATAACTGGATTGGATCAGGGAGGAAAGAATACGCTTATGATGACAATGGCAACCGTAATTTAATTGCAAGTTACATCTGGGACCTTGACATTAATGATTGGACTGTATATAGTAAATATTATTATTATTATTATTATCAAACCAATCAGTCAATCAATGAGCCAACAATTACCGGTTTGTTGATTTACCCCAACCCCGTTTCTGGAAATATTACCATAGATACAGATAAAAACCCTGATAATTTGACATTTGAACTATTTGACATGCAAGGGCGAAAAGTATTATACAAAAAAATGTTGTTCAGGAAAACAATAAATCTGAAAGGATTACCTCCGGGGCTTTATCTGTATATTATAACTACAGATAGTGAACAACAAAGTGGAAAATTAATAAAAAAATAAACTTGAGATTTAATGATTAAATTTATACAAATACAAAAAACAAGTATAAATATAAAATAGGCCCCAAACATACATACCAACATGTAAAACAGCAAAAAAACATAAAAATGAAATCAACCGTATTTAATATTATCTGGTACACCACCAAGCCATAGATTTCATCATTTACCCAACCCCAAAATACGGAATAGTGTAATAAATTTTCGACTATTTCCTCTCCCTTGCTCTGCAAAACTATGCGACAGCAATGAAGGGGAAAATAGCTAAAAATCAGGGTCCCCTTAAGAACAAACCCTGATTTTCAGCGGGCACGAATATTACTTAATCAGACTGTTTCATGAATTTTCTTTTTCCTATTCACACTCATATACGTTGGAATGTCATATGATTGCACATCTTTTTTCTGGTCGTACTCTTTGATTGATTTGACCAATACGTCGTAGCCTTTGTCTAATTGCTCCTGAGTCATTTCAGCGGTAACTGACATACGAATCCGGGTTTGTTTCCTTGATACTGCAGGATAAGAAATTCCATTCACTAAAACACCCTTTTCGCCCATTTTATTTGTTACATGAAGTACTTTATGGTGATTTCCTAAAATAACAGGAAAAATAGCAGTTTGTGAATTACTAATATTAAAATTGTTTTCTTTCAATTTATTTCTTAGGTAGTATATGTTATCCCATAATTTTCTTCTTCGGTCAACATCTTTTTTAATGATCTGAATGGATTTATGTGCAGCAGCGTTGGCAGCAATAAAAGGTGCTGTGGTTGAAAAAATTGTTTTACTTGATAATGACAAATAATTTATCATTTCTTCACTACCTGCAACAAATCCGCCCTGGCTTCCAATGGCTTTGCTTAATGTTCCGGTAAGGATATCAATACTGCTGTGTGGCATATCAAAATAATCGAGGATTCCAAGCCCTTTGCTTCCAATCACACCAAATGCATGGGCTTCGTCTACCATTACGAGTGCATTGTATTTTTTTGCCAGATCAGATATTTCGGGCAAATTGGCTATGTCACCATCCATGGAATACACACCGTCAACCACTATGATTTTACCGGTATATTGGCGGTTCACACGACGTAAAACAGCTTCGAGAGATCGCATGTCATTGTGTTTAAATAACATTTTATTCCTGCATTCAACACCTGCCATAAGACTTGCATGTGCAAGCATATCAACAATTGCAATATCGTTTTTTCGAAGTAATGCATTTAATACACCTGTATTTGTCATAAAACCTGTTGCATAGACTAATGCTTTTTGATAACCAAAAGTTTTAGCAATTTCATTTTCAAGATTTATTTTTACATCTGTTAAGCCAGATGCAACAGTTGCAGCTCCGGCACCAGTCCCGTATCTATCTATAGTCGAAATAGCAGCATCTATAACATCTGGATGTTGCGACATATTCAAATAATCATTTGAACCAAAATTGATCATTTTCTTTGTTTTGTTTGAACAAGGATCGAATACAGTAGGTTCTAATTTACATCCATCTTTTAAATAACGTAAATAATTTGCACCTTTTTTCAACCTTAAATCTTCATGACAACTATTAAATATATGAAACCGCTCTTCAAATGAAAGTTGATCTAAATTAGGTGATATCATTACATCATAAAGCGTGTACTCGTCAGAATCTATTAAATTATACTTAGAATAATTAAATGATAATTCATTATTTCCTATTGGAATATAAGATGTTTTTTTCATTTG
>CAZJWE010000238.1:0-5076 GCA_964549265.1 uncultured Bacteroidales bacterium
TTACCATTAAATTCGTGGTAGAACCTAAAATATTATGCCGTATTCTACAAAATGCTTCAAATCAATTTTCATTCCCTAAAACGGAAAATCCTCTTCCGTTTCATCCGGCTTTACCTTTTCGCTTTTCAGCACTTCTGCTTTGTTGTGTGTTTGTAATCCTTCAACATAAATGGCTTTGGGCTCGGGGGGGCATGCAAATTCACATGCACCACAGCCTATGCATAATTCAGGGCGTACTTCGGGGATTTGCAACCCATTTTTATACGGAATCATGTGTACTGCCTGGGTAGGACAATGCTCTGAACATGCACCACAGGCTGTGTTGGATACATATACAATGCAGTTATTTTTAACAAAACGGGCAATACCGATCTGCTCCCGTTTCTTTTCTTCAACAGTTAATGGGAGAATAGCTCCTGTCGGACATACTTCACTACATTGAGTGCACTCATAATTACAATACGAAATCTTAAAATCCAGGTAAGGCTGTAACATACCTTTTAATCCATACTCCAAAAATGATGGCCGGATAACATTGCTGGGACATGCTGTCACACATAAATGACATGCCGTACAATGTTGGTTGAAATGTTCAAAACTTCGGGACCCCGGAGGCGTGACAGGCGTTTTTACGGGCAATTGGGTTCTTTTTGTTGACTCTTGTGCCGTTACCTGACGGAATAAAGGCATGCTTAAAAAAGCAAGCAATACCTGTTTGAAAAAATTCCGTTTACCTCTCCCCTCTTGTTCATCGTTTAATTGATCCGTTCTTGAAGACTTTTCATTATTTTTAAAGCTCAACTGATAATCAATTCCGTTTTTATCGCAGGCTTCAATGCAGTTTAAACATGCCACACATCGTGAAAAATCGATGTGTTGTTGTTTTACATCAATGCATGATGCTTTGCAGGCATTAGCACATTTGTTACAATGAATGCATAAGGATGAATCAAATTTTATTTTAAACACGGATAATCTGGAGATTAATCCGAGTAGTGTTCCTACGGGACAAATGGTGTTGCAATATAACCTTTCATAACGAATAGCAAGAAACGATATTACTGCCAGAAAGATACCTGAAACAATAAAGGCGCTCCACTTAATAGGAGCGGTTTCTACCGGAAACACAGAATAGATATTCATGTCTTGTGAAATTCCTGATAAAAAATTATATACCAGCCCCATACCAGGCTTGAAAACATTGGATGAAATTTTCCCATATACGCTATACGGATCCAATAAATTCAATAAAACAATATGTCCGCTGATAAACACAAGAAAAACAGCCACCAGTAAAGTATAGCGCAAGATGTTTTGTGGCTTCCGATAATGCATCTTATAACGTTTTTGTGTTTTTTTTCTTATATAATGAATGACATCCTGAAAAATCCCCAATGGACAAACAGTTGAACAATAAACCCTTCCAAATAATAAGGTAATAATGGTAATAATCACAAACCCGATTCCTATCCAGCCCACTACTTCAAAAAACTTAAGTAGTGAAGGAACATACTGTAAGAAAAGGATACGGCCCACCCATTTTGATGGAACGATATGCCAGATATCCACAAATAAAAAGGTGATGGAGAGTAGGAACAGTAGAGAAATAATGACACGCAAGAGTTTTAATCGAAATGTATGCATAATTTTAATGGATATTTTATAAAATTATATATTTTAAAAAAAATAACAATAAATTATAACATTTAATATATGAACCGAGCCATGACATTTTTTTTAACACACATCCACAATGATTATTGCAAATCTAATTAGATTACTCAAAGTCAATAAATTAAAATCATGGCGAGCTCCATATGACCTTTGAAAAATAAAAAATAAACATATGAATGCCAATTAAATTTTCATCAATTCCATAACAGCAAGATACACAATACCTCCAAAAATCACCAGCACAATACTAAACACTTCCCTTTTGATTTCCCATGCAGAAATACTTTGAATCATAAAAAACAATCCTGTCAGCATGACAATAATGACAATAATCCAGATAATTCTGAATACTTTTTTTTGTGCCTGGTTTAACCCTGAATATGTATTTTTAGGCCTTAAACCGGGCAAAAATTTAATCATTTGTTTGTAATGTTTTAACTGCTGTGGCGAATAGCTTGAATCTTTATCTTCTTTTTTATTGACAAATAAAAACGGTAGACTGGTAAACATAAAATACCAAATTACCAGATAAATTGGTATACCGATTACTGCATTCAAAAAGACGCCAAAAAATGAGAATACTTTGGCATCTTTGGGTTTATTAGGATAGTAAATTACGTTTAATGTTTCGTTTAATTGGTAATCAATACCTGTCTTTACTTTGAATTGTATGGTTTCGTTGGGGGTTTTAAATTGAACAACCGGGATGGGATGCTGATCAAAAAAAGTCGTTTCAACATAAAAGTCAACAACTTTTCCTTTCGCCTGCTGGCCAAAAATCAATAAATGAATTTTGGGTGCTAAAACCAATAATACAATTATAACACACCCAAGCCAAAATTTATTCATCCCGATGTATGTAGAAGATGTTTTTTTCAAATATGATGTGTTTATTCGTTCTCAAGAATTTAATATTCAAATATAAAAATACAAAAAAGCATTTACAGTATATTCCATAAATGCTTTTTTTTCTTAAATATTGTTGGAGGTAGAAAAACTATTCTAACAAATTAAATATAACTCCTGCACGAACACCAAACACAACATTATCTTCACTTCCAAGGATGGTATACCCTCCGGCAGTAAATCCATAATTTCCAAACATCAAAGCTCTGACACCAGCCTGAATCATGATCCCCTGGGTGGAATTTTTAAGAACCTGCTTTTCATTGACTTCATCATACCCTTCGTTCGAGATTGAATTGAAAGCATACCCTATTCCCAGGAAACCTCCGAATGTCCTGCGTGTTACAAGGGCAGAACCATAGCCTACATTAAAATTAAAAGAAAACGGAATTTCATAAGCAATTTGATCATCAGAAGGAATTGGGTCTAAAGTATAACCGATGGTAAGTGGGACTTCAATAGATAATGCTGTCCGAAAAGAAAATTTCATTAGGTTTAACCTGGCGCGGTAGGTTATTCCAGGCGCCATAATGGTATTTTTATCATAATTAGACATCATCATGCCTGCATTGATTGAATGAATATACTGAGGTGCAAAACCTGACCCATACTGTCCATTTACATTAGTGAACAGTAAAGGATATAATAAAATAACCCATAATATTTTTTTCATCTCTACTATTATTTAAATTTAATAAATAAATAATGTTTTATTATTGTTACATCCAAGCAATAATGAATGTAATATACAAATATACTAAAAAGGAATAATTTACCAAATAAATGTCATTTTTTATGTTGAGTAACTAAAAAATGGTACTACTGCAATTTTTGTGGAAATAGTGTTTATTTTAGAATTCTGAATACTGAATACTCAGGATATGGCTTCCACTAAATATGCAGTAAAACCTAAAAAATTAAGTGTTTGGGTCATCATGTTTGATAACGAGGCTTGCGCTGTCCCCAAAAAGCTCAGTTTACTGAAGAAAATGAACAATTTTGGGGCAAACACTAATTATGCCCAATCAATGCCGGTAACAACAATTTTTATATTTTTTTCCGCTTCCGCAAGGACAGGGGGCATTTCTGCCCACTTTGCGTATTGTTTGCTTTTGAGATGGTATACTATTGGATGAATAGTGTTCTCTGGTTTTATCTCCTGATGTTCTGATTGACTCCTTAAAGTCTTTCTTTTTAACCCAGTCCATTACATTTGCAGGAGGTTTTCTTTTGGCAAGCTGATCCGCCATATATTGCATATAGGGATGAACATGTTTAAAAAAGTTATAATATCCTTCACACAGGTAATTCATCCCTTTTTCTCCGTTATCGGTTACAGAAATTCTGTTTTTGGGACATCCGCCGTGACAAGCAAAACGGTATTTGCATTCAATGCATTGCAAAGGAAGGCTTTTTTCTTTTTGTTGGCCAAACGTGATCATTTTATCGGATTTGGCAAGCTCCTTGACATTTTTTTCCATAATATTCCCCAGATAATACTCAGGGTACACATAATGATCGCATGCATATAAGTCCCCATTATGCTCCAGGCAGGGCGCTTCTCCGCATGTTTTGGAAAACACGCAAAGGCCGGGCATTTCCCCGATCCAATTGGCAAGCGCTGCATCAAAGTGCTGAACAAAATATGTCCCTACATCTTTTCTCACCCATTCATCAAAAATCTGTATTAAAAAATTGCCAAATGCATGTGGTTCAACCGACCAGGGTGCTAAATTAGCACTTCCACGATATTCAGGAAACACCAAAGATAACTCATGCTGCTGAACATCTTGTGCAATCTGTTCTACAATAGGAATAAATTGCATGTAACGGCTTCCTGTTTCTTTTAAAAATTGATATACTTCAAGCGGATGGTTCGAATTATAATCATTGATAACAGATAATGTATTGAATTCCACGCCATAATCTTTAAGCTTTTGTATGCTGTTCATTACTTTATCCCATGTTGGCTTTCCACTTCTGTCTGTCCTGTACTTATCATGCAATTCTTTGGGGCCATCAATAGAAATACCGATTAAAAAATTATTCCGTTTAAAAAAACGGCACCATTCATCATTCAATAATGTTCCATTGGTTTGAAAAATATTTTCTATTCTTTTATTTCCTGCATATTTTTTTTGAAATTCAAGTGCTTTTCTAAAATAATCAATAGGCAGCATTGTTGGTTCGCCTCCCTGCCAGAGGAACTGAACCAAAGGAACCTCTTGCGATTCTATGTTCTGTTTAATAAATTGTTCCAGTACATCTTCAGAAAGCCTCAAATTCTTATGATCCTTATATAATTTTTCTTTTTCGAGGTAATAGCAGTATGCACAATTTAAATTACATGTTGACCCGAATGGTTTTATCATCACCTGAAATGCTGCCGGTTTGCCGAGAAATAGATTTTTTGTGGTTGCCATACATTATTATTAAAAAATAGGTTCTACTGCAAATTAAATGGAAAGAATAGAGAATTGGAATTTAGAAGTTAGA
>CAZJWE010000239.1:0-5059 GCA_964549265.1 uncultured Bacteroidales bacterium
TTCTTCTATATGATATTGAAGCATCAGGTTTTTTGTTATAAAAGGTTTTTTGAATGCTTTTTCAATTGTTGCAAATCCACTAATTATGCCGTTATAGTTTATTTTTAATCGTTCTTTATGTGGTAGGTAGCCAGGGTCAAAATTTGGCATGAAATTCCTGAAAAAATGCTGAAATTCATGAGTAGATAATGCTCCTTGACTTTTTCCTATATTAGAATTAAAATGAACATCGGATTGGATGTCTGAAAATTCTCCGTGGAAATCAAATTCATCATTGAATAACATGTTTTGAATTAAACCTCCAATATAGGGCGCATAAGAAAATCGGGCTAACAGATTTGAAGGATATGAAAAAACGTTTAATGATGCAAACCATTGCAAAAGTAATGTAGAACCTGTCCGAGGATTTCCAATAATATTTCCTACAGGCCAGATAGTGGTATTGAATTCTTTTTGTTTTTGCATTTGAACAGGCCCAAGTAAACTTTTAAGTTCATTTAGTAATTTATCTAATAAATCATTTGATTTAAAAGAACTTGTTCGGTTGTCTTTATGTTTTAAAAATGTGGATTTAGAGTGTAACATTATAAATACTATTTATTTTTTATGAATAATGCAGGTTAAATAATAATAGATGATAATAAAGCAAATATAAAAAAAATAGAGGGATAAAAAACATATAACTGGTTATTTTACATTTTATCATTAAATTTACAATTCTTTTTTATATATATTATAGTACTTGAATAAATATAAGATTTTGTATGCAGAAAAATGGACGATTATCAATTATGCAACCGTATGTTTTTCCTTATATTGGTTATTTTCATTTAATAGAAGCAAGTGACATGATTGTTTTTTATGATGATGTTCATTTTAAAAAACCGGGTTGGATTAATCGCAACAGGATATTGTTGAATGGAAGAGATTTTATGTTTACCATTCCGGTTAGAAAAGCGAGTCAGAATAAATTAATTAATGAAATAGTTCCTATCATCGATCAAAAATTTAAGAAAAAATTTTACCATCAAATTGAATCTGCATACAAAAAAGCTCCTTATTATAAAGATGTTTCAGAAATAATATATCGAGTCCTTGAAAAAGAATATTCATATATAGATGATTTGGTAATTCATTCAATTGAAGAAGTTTATAATTATTTAGGCAAATCCTTGCATTATACTAAATCATCTGTTTGTTCTCCTGGCTCAAGAGGTATTAATAAATCTGACCGGTTAATAAAGATTAATAAGGATTTACATTATTCAAAATATGTGAATCCTATAGGAGCGATAGATTTGTATAGTAAAGATTATTTTCAACAACAGAGTATTCAATTATTCTTTGTTAAATCGAACCCCATTAAATATAGTCAATTTTCAAATGAATTTATTCCTTCCCTTTCTGTTATTGATATATTAATGTTTAATGATAAAGATGAGGTGAAAAAAATGTTTAAAGCATTTGAATTGGTTTAAAAAGTGTTGGTTCTTTAAAGTCCAACTTCTTTGTTGTTGCTCGAAATCTAAATCCTCAAATACTTCAGTATTCTCCGGTTTAGATTTTTATTCACAATGTTTTGTTTTCATTTGGATATGATACAATCAAAATTTTTTCCAGGTTTTTTAATCCAACAATAGCAGAAATTTCTTGCATTTTTGAATTCAACCCCGGGATGTCAACATCGCCAATGCTTTTTTCATATTGTCCAAAATCCCTTATTCTTGAAAGCAATGAATGGATTTCTTTATCATGACATAGTGCAGCACCACCTTCCATGCAATTGTATATTTTTGTAGCATGAAAACTGTAAATCTCTTCTATCCCATAGTAAGCAGGAGGCTTTCCTTTATAAGTGGCTCCAAAGGCAGGTGCATGATCAAATAGTAGTGCAATCTCATGTGTGTTTGAAAAATCAATAGCCTTTTCAATATCTGGCAAATTTCCATAAACTCAAACAGGAAGAAGCATTTTTGTGTTAGAATCAGGGGTGTCTATTTTATTCAAATCAATGGTTAATGTTTGGTCTATATCACAAAAAACCGGTTTGAGGTTATTTGAAACCAGTGCATTAATGGTTCCGGAAAAAGTGAAGGAGGGAACAAGCACGTCAAATGAATCATATACATCATAACCTAACTTTGTTTTCCATGCCTGGATTAAGGCATGAAGTGCAAGTTCACCATTGCAATAACATGTAGGCGCTAAGGGTGATTGAAAGAATTTTTTTTAATGCTTCTTCGTAGTTTTTTACATAATAAGAATTGTTGGTAACCATACCGGATGAAAGGCATTGTTGAAATTCCTCTTGAATTTCAGCAAGATCAGGCAAAACAGGTTTTACAATGTTTATTTTCATCCACAATAAGTACGTTAAGATAATAATTCATACAAATAAGACAAATTGCAGGTTCAGCAATTTACTCACTCGAAACACTTAATTTTTTTCTTCCTTTTCTTCTTCTTGCTGCAATTATTTTACTTCCATTATTTGTAGCCATTCTTGATCGAAAACCATGTTTGTTTTTTCTTTTCCTGTTTGATGGCTGAAACGTCCTTTTCATCGGTTAAATGTTTTAATGATTATAATTTATTGTTTAGTACAATTCTTTTAAAAGATTTTGAGACCACAAAAATAATGCTTTTTTATAGAAATCAAATATTTTACCTCCCGTTTTTAACTATTTATTTATTTTTTATGAATAATGGAAGCTAAGGTACAGGCAAATACAGAATATACTTTTCTTCATAATAACTCTCATCAAATAATTCCCGAATAGGGAAGGGATGTATTTTTTTAAATTGTTGAATATCTTTACTGATATCACCTCCTTTTAAATAAATAATCCCATTGGGATACGTGTTGGTTGATCTGGCTCTGACTTTGTTTTTACATGTATTCACAAAATCAGGGAACGCTGTGACTGCTCTTCCTGTAATAAAATCGAACTGTTGTTGCAAATGTTCACTGCGGGATTTGATTGTGGTGACATTTTTTAAATCCAATTCTTGAGCTACTGCTTGTACAACTCTTAGTTTTTTTTCAACCGAATCAATAAGATAAAAATGAGCAGCAGGGTTGACTATGGCAAGCGGAATACCAGGAAAACCGCCCCCTGTTCCAATATCTGCTATGGATGTCCCGGGCCGGAATTGAATCATCTTATGTATTGCAAGTGAATGCAATACATGATGTTCATAGATTGCTTCTATGTCTTTTCTTGATATTACATTGATTTTTTTGTTCCAGGAGATATAAATAGGTTTTAATTTTTCAAGGGCATGATATTGTTCGGGATTCAAAGAAGTAAAGTGTTTTTTTATTATGTCCATGAAAAAAGGCCCGGATTATGATTTAATCGGTTTTATTGATGTTTTTGTTTGTCCTTTTTAGTATGTTAAAAAGTAATTCTCTTGCACGATATAATTGAGCTTTAATAGTTCCTAAGGGCAAATCCAGTTCCTGTGAAATCTCTTCGTATGAAAACTCTTTAAAATATCGAAGCTCAACGAGCTTTTGGTAGTGGGGTTTTAATTTTTTTATAATAGAGCGCAACACTTTAATCTTTTGATTATTGATCATGTATTCCTCCGGATCTAAACCGGTATCTTTTACAAATATTTTTGTAGTTCCTCCTTCTTCATTTGCTTTATCAAGCGAAATACTATCTTCTTTTTTTCTTCGGATGAAATCAATGCAATTGTTGGTGGCAATTTTAAACAGCCATGTGCTAAATGCATATGTGGGTGTGTATTGCTCAATATTATTAAATGCTTTACTAAAGGCTTCGATGGTCAGGTCTTCTGCATCGGTTTTGTTGTTAACCATTTTTAAAAGCATAAAGTATATTGAATCTTTGTATTTGTCTACTAATTCAGCATAAGCAAGCTGATCCCCCTCCAATGCCTTTTGTATTAGCATGTGGTCGTGTTGAGCCTTTTCTGAAAGATGTGATTTTACTGCCATTTATTTTTGTTTGGAACAACTAAATTACTAATAAAAATTATAAAATAAAAAAAAGGCAAAAGTATATCATAAATTATTGAAATGAAAAGAAAATCTTTTTCTTTTAGTTTGTTTGCTGCTAACTTAAAGATAATCAATTGGGTTACAGTGCGAAAAAAGAATAGATAAAAAATATAATAGAAAAATAGTTGATTGATCAATAAAAATATAAAAGATACATAAAACACTAATCTTGAGAACATTTCGCTACCAAGCAAAATTTTCACAGATAATTTATAATATTTACTTGTGCTGATATGCCTTTTTTTTTGTTTTATCCAGTCATTTAATGAAGAAGGAGTTGTTGAACGGGTATATGCATCCGGTGAGATGGCTACATGGGTATTTTTTTTATTGGCAGTTTCCTGAACAAAAAGATCATCATCTCCAGAAGCGACATGTAGATGAGATGCAAATCCTTTGTTTCGAAAAAACAGGGTTTTGCGGTAAGCGAGGTTTCTTCCTACTCCCATGTAAGGAATGCCTGCTAAAGCAAAGCCCAGGTAATGAAGAGCTATAAAAAAATTATCAAATCGAAAAATGTTGTTTAAAAGACTAAATTCAGGGACAAACCCTCCGTATCCAATGACAACTTCCTTTTTTTTGACAAAATGATCCTGCATGCTTTTAATCCATTGATTACTTTCCGGTTTGCAATCAGCATCAGTAAATAAAAGCCATTCGTTTTTTGCTGCTTTAATGCCAATGGTCAGGCCCAATTTTTTTCCTTCAAGAAATATTTTTCCTTCTTCCAACATTCTTATTTTTAGATGCTTGTATTTTTTCATCAATTCCCCTAACACTTCGTCGGAATGGTCTGTAGAACCATCGTTGATCACAATGACTTCATAGTCAGGATAATCTTGTTCTAAAATAAACGGAAGATTTTCTCCAAGGTTATCTTCTTCATTTTTTGCACAGATAATTACCGAAACAGGTTCGGGTTGGTGTTCAGATTTTTTTTTAGATGCGGAATACAAAGATACGCGTGCAAATATGCCCCAGTAATAAATGAGTTGTATTATTAGTGAACCTAAAAAGCAACAGGCAATA
>CAZJWE010000240.1:0-5050 GCA_964549265.1 uncultured Bacteroidales bacterium
ACGGGGTGAAGGTGCACTGGCGGGCTATTAGTCCGTCAGCCGCCTACTCGATTGTCCACCGTATTTTGTTTACAATCAGTCAAATAGAGTTTTTTGTTTTTGGATTGACCTGTCTTTATGTGCAAATTTTAGAGGTTTCCCTTTTACAGTCAAAATATCCTTTCTATTTTTTAAGAAATCTGATACTTTTCTTAAACTCCAATCAATTTTCAAAGTGTCCACAATCTTTTTAGCAGGAAAAACACCTGTTTTTAAAAATTCAATTATTTTTTCTTCGGTATTGTTCAAGTCTGGTTCAGAAACTATTGATTTGATATTATCTTGAATCTCATAAGTTGTCAGATTACCCACAATATCAACTGCTTTCCCCCCTTTTGAAATAAGAATATTATTTGCATTTTTTTCTTGTGGATTTGGTTTTCTAACATAAATCATTCTACCTTTTCTTAACCCGTCCATTACGCCTGACCAAGTTCCACCTTTTTCACTTGATTCTGCTACATAAATCTCAGATGCAAGTCCATAGATAATTGGATTACGTGCCATCGCAAGTTGAACACTCCAAGGTGCTTTAGGATAAAAAGTACTTAAAACTAAAACATCTCCATCAATTATTTGCTTGTAATATTTTTTAAACCCTGATTGAAAAGTTGCAATCCCTTGTGGGAGAACAATAATACTTTGACCTTTATATTTTAAAGCCGAATCAAGTGCCTGTTTATCGACTCCTTTAGCAAAACCACTAACAACAACTTTATAATCGTTCGATGCATTTTTAGCAACATTATCGGTAAATTCCAATGAATTATCATTTGCTTTTCGGGAACCAACAATTGCAACCGATTTCTCTTTCATTATTTGGAGATTGCCTTTAGTGTAAATTACAGGTGGAGCGTACGCCCTTCCCAGATTCTTTTTTAAAGTTGGAGAATAATCCTGTGAAGTAATTGGAAGAATATTGTAGCCTTGCTCTAATAAGTCTTCAACCATGAATGCATAATTTGACAACTCTTTTTTTGCATCTAAGAATAGTTCAACTTCTGTTTTATTTAACTGATATTTATCTTCCCAAACTGAATACTCAGATTCGAAAAAGTCAACAACAGTTTTACCCTGTTCAAAAAGTTGAACAATTATTTCGTTTTTCTTTTTTGTTTTAATCTTTGGAACGTGAGCCAAAGCTAACCAATATGTTAATTCCTTACTCATAATCAACTATTTATATGTCTCCACCTACAGTTCTTGCAATTACCAAAGGTGCAATTTTTGTAACCCCAAATTTAGTTAAAACATTTCCGATTTCCTTAATAGTTGCACCGCTATCAAATATGTCATCAAATAAAATAACTGATTTTCCAGCTATTTCGCTTGGTTCTGAATAACTGAATTTTTGAGCAACATTGTCTTTTTTAAGATAACCGTTTTTGAAAACTTTTTGAGGTTGGGTTTCGCCTGTCTTAACTAATCTATGAGAAATAGGAACTTTTAGAACTTTCGATAACTTTTCTGCAAAGTTTTTCACCAAATCACCTGATTCTGTCGGAGGCACATAAACGATGAAATCAAATATTTCTTGACCATATTTTTTCCGAAAAGCTTTTAATGTAAGTTTTAGAAGAAAGTCAGGAAAATCTCCACCATTTTCATACTTACTCCTATGCAAAGCAGCTCCAACACTTGAAACGCCATAATAGCTTGAAGCAACTCCATTAACAATGTTTGAATATGTGCTTTCTAAAATTAGTTCAGGAAAGTAAGATTCTCGAAAATCCTGTAATTTTTGTATTGTTGATTGCTGTAAATTTATTGTAAATGGTTCAAGAGTAGTATTATCGCAGTTTTGATAGTGATTGTGTGATTTATCGCCCAAATAGTCACACAAAAACTTCATTCTTGAATTTCCAGTATTAACATATTCAATCATTGAACTTAGTTCCGTTAACTTTTGCTCTCTGAGTTCATCAAAGGCTTTTGTGTTAAGTTCTGGCGCATTGAATTGATATTCATATTTTTTTGAGCTACCGTAAATGACTTCTTTTATTATTCCTTGTTCAATTAAATCTGCTTTTATAACCCTGACTTGCGTTTGTTTCAAATTCGTGGCTTTCATTATTTGTCGTTCGCCTAATTGTTCTTGTTTGAGAACATTCAATACTTTATTATAATTCTTAATACTTGGCCGTCCACCGTCAATAAAAGCTTTCGGTAATTTATAATCTTCTTCAATTCCGTTTTCGTCTTTTGTTGAATTGTAAATCAGGATTAGTTTAGTTGGTTTGCCGTCCCTTCCTGCTCTCCCGATTTCTTGATAATAGTGTATTGGTGAAGCAGGAATCTGTGTGTGTATAATAAATCTGATGTCAGATTTATCTATTCCCATCCCAAGTGCATTGGTTGAGACAATTGCTTTCCACTTATTACTCATTAATCCATTTTCGATTTCTTTTCTTGAATCAGAATCAAGACCTGCATTGTATTCAGTTGTACTAATGCCCAAATATTCAAACCATCTTGAATAAATTTCTGTATTAACTCTTGTTCCTGTGTAGATTAATCCGTTTCCTTCCAATTCTGGCAGGTTTTCAGCTAACCACAATAACTTTTCATCTTCAGATTGTACTTTAATTACATATAATCGAAAATTGTCACGAATAAGTTCGCCCCTAATGGTTTGAATATTTCCTGAGATTTGTCTCTCAATATCTTCCTGTACTCGTTTTGTTGCTGTTGCTGTAGTTGCCAGTACAGGTAGATTTTGTGGTAATAATTTGACAAGGTTTATGATTCTTCGAAATGCAGGTCTGAAATCGTGTCCCCAAACTGAAATTGTGTGTGCTTCATCTATTACAATCATAGACAGATTCATTTTTCTTGTAGCTTCAATCCATTCTTGATTTTCCTGTCTTTCAGGTGCTATATACAAGATTTTAAGTCTGCCATTTAAAGCATCTTGAATTGTTTGTGAATTTTCTTCTGGTGTTTGTTCAGAATTTATAAATTTTGCTTTTATTCCTTTTTCATTAAGTCCTTTTATTTGGTCTCTCATTAATGCAATTAAAGGAGAAAAAATGACAGTCAACCCTTGAAATTGTGTTGCAGGAAATTGAAAACAAAGAGATTTACCAAATCCAGTTTTTTCAATTAATAAAGCTCTCTTTCCTTGAAATAACAAATCAATAGTTTCCCATTGTTCGTCATAAAAACGGTCAAATCCAAAAGTGTTTTTTAATCTTATTTCAGCTTCTTGTCTATTCACGGTTTCATTTCTTTAATATGGTGGCTAAACAAGTCTACAACATCAATTGTCGTTGTACCCACTATATAGGCATAAATAAACATAATATCTTTTTTTGGTTTATGCAAATATATTAAAAACAAGCACATAACAAAATTAAATTGAGCGTTTGTAAATGGATTTTCGGGAGCAATGGAAAAATGTAGCACCGGTTATGAAAGGAGTTGTTAAATGCGTAGCAGAGTTGGGTGTTGGGGCACAAGCGGGCGCCAGTTGGTACACATAGAAAATTGACCGGGATTTAGTTCAACACGAAACCGAGGACGAACCGACCAAAGGGAGCTCATGACCAAAGGGAATAACATTGGACGGGCTCAGCGAAGCTAATCCTTGCTGGGTCTTGCAGAGCGATTAGATTCCTGTATATTGGCACCATCTTTTATTTCTGTCCAACTGTTTTAAATCCAAATAAAATTTTAGGCTCCTCATAATCATAAAATGAAATATAAATCACTGTTTTTTTGTTGTTCCAAGATTAAGCCAGCCCTTTTTATAATCAGGAGCAAGTTTTATTGTTTGCTCAAAGTCTGGCAAAGCATCTTCATAATTATCAAGTAAAGTTTTGGCAATTCCTCGATTATACCACGAATAATAATCCTCTGGTTGTAATTCAAGGGATTTGCTGAAAAATTCTATTGCTTCTTTAAACTTTCCTGCTTGGGCTTTTTCAAGTTCTTTTTCATAAAATTCCTTTGCGTTTTGTCCCAAAACTACGGTCAAAATTGACCAGAAAATCATCGTTAAAAATATTTTTTTCATTGTCTATTTATGTTTAAGGTGTCATTTTATGAAATTACAGCCAACCGTTTTGGCTATAACGCTCGTGCCGGGTTTATCCGGTAGAAAGATACAAAAAAGTTCGCAACTTTCAATTAACCGTTTCATTATCCACCGTACCGAAAACCCCGGCATGACTGCGTTGACAGCCTGTTAGGCTTAGTTGTTAATCAACATAGGTCTCTTTCATGATATTTTTAACTTCTTTTGTCTCCGGCTTTGAAAGTCTTCCCAATGGCTTTATAATCCTCTGTTTATCAATCGTTCTGATTTGGTCAAGAACAATCCAACCGATTTTATTATCATGTTTAATTTCTACTCTTGTCGGATAGTTTTTCGAGCTTGTTGTCATTGGTGCAATAACAATCGTTCTCAAGTACTTATTCATCTCGTTTGGCGAAATCACAACACATGGTCTTGTCTTCTTTATCTCGCTTCCTATTGTGGGGTCAAGATTTACAAGTATGATTTGATACTGATTTATTTCCATTCTTCCAGATTTTCATCGTCAAACACATCATTAAATAACAATCTATCATCACCTTGCTTTGACATTTCTCTAAACGCATCTTCCCATCCTTTTCTTGGTCTATTCAATGGCTTAATTATTATTTGATCTTTCTCAAGAATCAAATCTACTCTATCTCGAAGATTATATTTCTCGATTATTGTCTTACTAAATCGAATCCCCTTGGAATTCCCTATCTGAACAATTGAAACTTCCATAATCAATTATTTTATAATTGTAATTACAAAGTTAATGCAATTATTCAAGAATTCCATATGTTAATCTGATTTTAATTTGTCAATCTATATGTCTCACCATCTCGGACTCAATTAAGCCTAAACACATCCACAACAACATGTTTTTATGACTATTATACAACCACTGCCTCACGTTCATAACTCATTGATATAACGACCATATAGCAAATTCTTCTATAGTTCGTTATCTATTTATGAGTGTAGTTTAAAAAG
>CAZJWE010000241.1:0-4871 GCA_964549265.1 uncultured Bacteroidales bacterium
TACAAAATAAGTGAGTAAACTAATTGAAGCCTATTATGAAGCGATTCTAAATTCTAAATTCTGAATACTCAGGATATGGCTTCCACTAAATATGCAGTAGTACCTATTATAAAATAGATAAACAAATTATGAAAGATATCAGGCAAATGCCTTATTCGGATTTATTGACTGTCATTGAGAACTTGGGAGAGAAAAAATTCAGAGCGCAACAAGTATACGAATGGTTATGGAAAAAGGGAGCAACTCAATTTGACGATATGACAAACTTATCTAAAAACATTCGTGAAACATTGAAAAAGGCATTCGAGATACACTCTTCTGTTATTGAAAAGACGTTACAGAGTAAAGATGAGACATTAAAAGCGTTGTTTCGTTTGCATGATGAAAATGTTGTTGAAGGTGTATTGATTCCGTCAAAAGACAGGGTTACGGCATGTATTTCTTCCCAATCGGGATGTGTGTTTAATTGTAGGTTTTGCTCAACCGGACAATTAAAGCTAAAGCGTAATTTGGAAACCGGTGAGATATTTGACCAGGTTTATACACTCAATGAACTGTCTAAAGATACATTTCATAGGCATTTGTCTAATATTGTTTATATGGGAATGGGAGAACCCTTAATGAATTTTAATAATGTTCTTCAGTCGATTCATCATGTTACATCTGCAGATGGGTTGGGTTTTTCGCCCAAACGGATAACATTATCAACAGTGGGTGTGCCCGGAAAGATCAAACAGCTTGCGGATGCTAACTTAGGAATAAACCTTGCTATCTCACTGCATTCTGCAGATGAAAAAACAAGAACGGAATTAATCCCTGTTAATAAAAAGTATTCACTTCGTTCTTTGAAAGAAGCCGTTCAGTATTTTTATAAAAAAACAGATGATCGAATAACATACGAATATATATTATTGAAAGGCATTAACGACCATCCGGCAGATGCAGATAAACTCATTGAATTTGCCCGGTATGTTCCAAGCAAAGTAAATATCATCGTCTACAACGAAACGAATAATAAGCATTTTCGGAAGTCAGACCGCTTAGATCAATTCATCGGGCTTTTGGAAAAAGGGAATGTTATTGTGAACACCCGTGCCAGCAGGGGAAAAGACATTGATGCTGCCTGTGGCCAATTGGCAGGAAAAGCCCTAAAGTAAGATTATTTTTTTTGTGTGTTTTTTATAAGCCAGGTGTTTCGAATGGCCTCTGAAGCCTTACCCAATTCTTTGGCACCATAATTAATGTTTTCTATGGATTGCTTTAAGCTGTCAGCCAATGTGGTGTCAACTAACAGAGTATTCATCAACCCTTCACCCTGATCAATTTTTTCTGTTATTGTGTTTATGTTTTTGGTTAATTTTTTAAGGTTTTCACCTGTTTGAGCCATATTGCTAACAAAATTCGTATCAATAAAGAGTTTGCCAAATACACCCTTGCCATTGTTAATGTTTTTTGTGATTTCGGCAAAATACATCCCGGCTTCTTTAATGTGCATACTGGTTGTATCAAATTCTTTAGCCCATGATGTATCGGCAAGCAGCCTTCCGAGCAATCCATCTTGGTTGTTCATTTTGCGGGTTATTTGAGCAACATTGTAGGTGAGGGTTGAAGTGTTTCGGCTTATGGCTTCAAGGTTGTTCGTAAATGTAGTGTCTGTAAATAATTTGCCAAAAATTCCTTTCCCCATGTTTATTTTGTTTGTTATTTCAGATAAATTGTGTGTGACTACGGTTGTATTTTTGCTTGCCTTGTTTAATTCTGTCAATATATCATCAATTTCAATAGGTGTAATGGTTTTGAACGTATGTCCTTCTTTAATGACCTGCTCATTTTCAGTGCCTGGGATTAGGCTCAATACTTTGCTTCCCATCAATCCCTCGGTTTTAATGGTTGCTTTGGCATCGCGTTTCAGGAATTTTTTTACATGTTCCCTGATAACAAAAGTTACTTTTACTTCTGCACCTGTAAGGATTTCAATATCTGTTACCGTTCCTACATTAATACCGGAGAATTGCACATTATTGCCTGCCTGTAGACCTTTTACATCTTTAAATATGGCATGGGCAGTAATTGTGTTTCCAAAAATATTTTGTTGCTTGCCTATTGAATATATGGTAATGACCAGTAATATAATTCCCAATGTAACAAAAAGGCCAAGTTTTAATGTGAATTTTTCTTTTTTCATATGTTTCTTTTTTATTTTTCAAAGGTCATATGGAGCTCGCCATGAGTTTAATATGTCGACTTTGTGTGATCTAAATAGCTTCTTAATAATCATGTGGGTGGGTGTTAAAAAAATGTCATGGCTCGGTTCATACTTCTAAATTCTTCATTTTTACAATCATCCCTCTATTTAAAAAAAGAGTTAATGACAGGATCTGTTGATTTTTCAAATTCTTTATATGTTCCTTTCGCATAGATAATGCCATTATATAAGACCATGATTAGATTTGCTGTCGTTTTAGCGCATTTCATATCATGTGTAATGATAATAGAAGATGCTTTACGTTGATTTTGTATTTCAAGAATGAGTTCATTAATGCCCTGACTTGTAACAGGATCAAGGCCGGTTGTAGGTTCATCATAAAAAATGAGTTCGGGGTTCATGATCAATGACCTGGCCAGGCCTATGCGTTTTTGCATGCCTCCTGATAATTCAACAGGGTATTTATTGTCAGTGCCCTCCATTCCAACACTTTTCAGCGCCTCATGAATAATTTCATCATGCTGGTTATACGGAATGCTAATGTAGTGGTTTCTTTTTAGAGGAAAAGCAAGGTTTTCTTTTACACTCATTGAATCGTACAAAGCAGCTCCCTGGAAAACAAACCCAATGTTGGTTCTGATTCTGTTTAATTCTTCGGTATCAAGATCCATAATGTCTTCACCTAATAATGATATACTCCCTTCATCAGGCTCAATTAAGCGAATCAGGCATTTGATCAACACAGATTTCCCCGTTCCTGATTTTCCAATGATTGCAACATTTTCACCTTTATGTATTGTTAATTGTATGCCATTGAGGATTTCCTGATTTTGGAACCCCTTTTTAAGTCCTGACACACAGATGACTTCTTTTGCTTTATTTGATATTTTTTCCGGTTCAATAGCCATCAACAATGATTTTTATAAATGAATGATCAATTGATTGATTTGAACAGCCAGCATGTCAATAATGAAGATAGCTATGGATGCTACAACTACAGCCGAATTGGCTGCCTTGCCCACACCTGCGGTGCCTTTTTGGGCATAGTATCCTTTATAGCATGCAATGATTCCTATAGCCATTCCAAATGCAAATGTTTTAATGATAGCAGGGATGACATCTGCAAAAGATAGTGCTTCAAATGCGTCACTAAAGAATAAAAAGAATGATACATTTTCTCCCATATTTATAGCAACAAATGAACCCAATAAAGATATTGCATCTGCATAGATAACCAAAACAGGAAGCATAAGTGTAGTAGCAAGCACCCGTGTAGATACAAGATATTTCATTGGGTTTGTGCCCGATACATCCATAGCATCAATCTGTTCGGTTACCCTCATAGACCCCAGTTCTGCGCCTATACCCGAGCCTACCTTCCCTGCACAGATAAGTCCGGTGATGACCGGGCCGATTTCTTTGATGATAGATAATGAAATAATTTTGGGCATCCATGCCTGGGCGCCAAAATCATTCAGAACCGGCATCAGTTGAATGGAAAGGACCAAGCCCAGTATAAAGGAAGTAATCCCAATGATTATAAATGTTTTATTTCCTACTATAAAGCTTTGATAATAAAACTCTTTCCATTCATAAGGTTTTGTGAAATACTGTTTAATGGTAATACCTAAAAAACGTAATACATTACCTAATTCAATAAAAAACGTTTTTATTTTACTATCAATATAATATTCGGTTTGCTTTACATCCATTGGTTACCACATGAAGTCAATATAAGTATCAATATAATGCGGTTTTACATTATTTAGATGCAAGGTGTCCGTATGCATTTTTCATGGCATCTTTTAAAGAAGCACCGGCTTCAACAAATCCTTTTTTAAGGTCTTTCCATGCTTCACCGGATGTATTCGATAATTCATTTAACTTTTGCTGAAGCTGTTCTTTTCGTTCTTTTAAGTGTGAAATTTCTTTATTCAGGTTGTCCTTTGTCCGTTCGGAAACGCCAGAGGCTTTTTTCTCAAGGTCTTTTATTTTTTCATTAAATCCTGTGATTTTTTCTTGTGCCTTTTGATAAAATGTATCCCATTTTTCATCTGTCCACAATGCCAGGTCAGACATTTTGTCTTCAAGGTCTATAACATGGTATTTCATTCTTTCAAGGAAAGGTTCTTTTATGATCTCCTCAAATTCATTGCGGGCATAGTCCCAATTATTGTCAGGAGCTTTTTTTAATTCTGCTATTTTATCGCTTAATTCTGTTCTCTTTTTTCTTAATTCATAAATTTGACTATCAAGTTTATGAATGGTTTCTTCTTTTGCCATTTGCGCTTTACTCTCCAACTTGTCAATTTTAAGAAGCAATTCCTTTGTTTGGAGTTCAGCTTGTTTTAAATAATCACTTTTTGTTTCCATAATATCATGATTTTTTTATGTTATATATAATATTATACTCAATAAGTATGCCATAATTGATGTTTGGAGCAAATTATCGAATACTACACCAGCGTATTATGCAGATTTCAATCCTTACACACTTTGATTTTCAAGTTTTAAAAATAAGAATTATAATCCAGAATTATTCTTTTTTATTTAAAGAATTTGGTACTACCCTTATTTTAGTGGTTAAATATTTTTACAGGACCTAAAATACTGTTTAAATATAGTTGTAAATGTGGTTTAAATATGGTTTAAATGTTGCTTTTTT
>CAZJWE010000242.1:0-4858 GCA_964549265.1 uncultured Bacteroidales bacterium
AAATCCCAAATAAATCTCAAATTTAAAATTCAAAACTGTTGGTGCTGCATGATTAACCCAACAACTAAACACAACATCACATATCCCTGACAAAAATATAGCACAAACTATCTTTGTGCCATATGACACAAAAATATATTTAAACTATATCTGTTCTTTGACTTATTGTTTTATAATATCTATATATTGTCTCTCTCGATGGAGATGCTTGAAGGGAGGGCGTAGCCCGACCGGAAAGCATCTCCATCGAGAGCCGCCTTAAACGATGGTAGTTATCTGAATTGAATGGAATCGAAATAATAATTACTAGAAGCAAGAGCGATTTCACTGCCACCTCAATTAAAATATTGACACCAAAAGAATTCTTAAAAAAACAAAATCAAGAAATCAAACCAATCCTGAAAATCATGGTTCAGACAATGAATGAAATAATATAAAATTTACATGTGCAGGGTACCGGAAAAACTGTTTTTCGAGGCGAAGAACATGGCCACATTTTTTCTCAAAACAATATCATGTTTGTTTATGCCTATATAGCGGGTACAACGACAATTGGCGTTGTAGACTTGTTTGGGGCGCATGCTGCCTGACGACTGAACTACGATGATCATAATTTCAAAATCTCAAATAAAAAGATTAACTTTGCTGTATGGATAAATTTGGACATATAGAGATTATAGTCCTTGGAAACAAAGGGAATTTAAAGCTTTCACCAGACAATTATGACGTGAAAGAGATAATTTCTATGCTTCAAAATATCGAAGATTTATTATATCCGACCAATAAAAAAGATAGACCATTAATTACTTATGATCTCCAAGAAGGTTCAGTTAAACATATTTTTAAGACAAGTATTCAGGCAATTATAGGTTTTAGTGCTATTTTGACACAGATTCAAAAATCAAATTCAATTGATTTCTTAGAATTAAAAACGGCACAAGCAATTGAGGATATTCAGAATTTCTCGTATCAGAAAAATTATGATTTCGAGATTAAATCCTCTGTTGACAATGAAACAGTTTTGAACATCAATCCAAGTTCCAATTTTTTAAGAACAGAGAATATTTGGGTAGAGGCTGAATTGTATTTTTATGGCACGTTAACGAATGCTGGTGGAAAAAGCAGCATCAACATTCATTTGGACACAGATGAATTTGGTTCTTTAACAATTGATACTGACAAGGATTTGTTAATGGAACAAGAAGAAAACTTGTTGTACAAGAAATACGGAATCAGAGCCTTAGGAAAACAAAATATTGAGACAGGTGAAATTGATAAGAAGACACTAAAACTTGTAGAACTAATTGATTTTGCACCTAAATATGACGATGCATATCTAAACTCGTTGATTAAAAAAGCAAAAGGTAACTGGAAAGGAATTAATCCTGACGAATGGTTGAATGAAATGAGAGGAGATTATGACGCATAGTGTTCTATTAGATACCAGCTTTTTTATTAGACTTTTAAATGACGAAGACAGCTTACATCAAAATGCTCGTGACTACTTCAAGTATTTTTTAGATCAAGAAACAACTATAAAGGTTTCTACTATTTCAATTGCAGAATATTGTGTGAAAGGTTCAGTTGAAGAGTTACCTTTGATGAATATACAAATTATGCCTTTTAATCTTGACCATGCAAAGAAAGCTGGAGAATTTACAAATATTATTTTTGAGGAAAAGAAACTGTCGGCAGAAGATTTGAAACCAAGAGCAATCATCCCTAATGACTCAAAATTATTTGCACAAGCTGATACAGATAAGTCAATTACGCATTTTGTAACATCTGATATTAGATCACAAGGAACTTTGAAACTTCTGAAAAACAGGACCAAACCAAGATTTGAAATTATTGATATTAATAATCCATATCATCAAGTATTTGGTGTACTTGACTTGAAATAGCACGACGCCCCAACACATGGTAAAACTGCATGCGGGGTGATGTAGTTTGCGAAAGTTTCGTGCTTTTAGTTATCTTTGGTGTAAGTTGATAATGAAGTACATTGAAAGCCCGCACGCAGTTTACCATAAAACGTTGTATGCAATTTAAGCGAACTACTACAAGCTTGATTACTAAATGATAAAAACAAAACAACAAATTATGAAAAAATACTTTTTAATTCTCACAGTGTTTATTTTAAGCTTAAATTTATACGCTGGGAATACTGATTCCTTATCAATTGGATTTGGTGGCGGATACAGTTGCTACAATACATTTCGTGGAGAGATTTATCTTAAATCTGACCTAGAAATGTTTAATCGAAATACAGAATTAAAGATTGGAATGAATAATCGTTCATATCAATTGACTTTTGACAATGTATCAGACCTTGATGCTTCCTCAATTGGATTCTTTGGTGATATTGCGATTTATCCTTTTGATAAAGGATTGTTCACTGGGATTCGATGGGAATTGATTAATTTTAATTGGCTATCAGACGATTCAAAAACTAAGATTGAGAACGAACGTAACTACAGTCCGACATCATTATATACTGGGACTTGTATCTTCTTTCAACTTGGATACAAACTTAATGTTTCTGATAATTTTGGTATAAAACTTTACGGACAACCTGGATTTCAACAATTTAAAATATCCAATGGCTCTTCATCTTCAGGAAGTTATGTTCAGACAACGTCAACAGATGACCCAATAATAGAAGACCATTATGAGTTTATTTATAATATAAATTTGAGTATTGAAATAAGGTTGAAATAAAAACGGAATACAACACTAAGGGCGGAATAAATAGCGTGGTATAATACTCTTCCACGAAGCACGACAGCTTGTCCACGCTATTGATTTTGCTTTTTGTTGGACGGTCCCGGTTAAATGCACTAAATAAAAAACTTTTTCCACTTTTAATTTTTTTTTATATTTGTATAGATATATTTTAGTTATTACATTAAAATTAAATGTTATGAACCGAGCCATGACGGATTTTTTGACACACTATTTATCCCGTATTTTAATCGGGACGAGCATGATTATTAAAAATCTAATTAGACTATATAATTTCAACAAATTAAGCTCATGGCGAGTTTCATATGACCATTAAAAATTAAAAAATAAACAGATGAAAAACTTTATCTTACCAATTATCTGGGCATTTATCTCCATAAATGTTTCCTCACAAACAATTAATTGCAGTAGCAATGCACCCATATGTGCCGGAGATACCTTGTATTTAACCGAAACAGGTGGCGATGCTGAAAGCTGGGCATGGGAAGGCCCGAATGAGTTTTCTTCAACAAGCGTCTCACCCGTTATTGCCAATCCTGATGAAACATATTCAGGAATGTATTATGTTACTATTTCCGACATCAACAGCAATATAGCCATAGATTCTGTAGATGTAACGATACATCCCAAACCCGGGATCAATGCTTCCGGCAATTCTCCGGTATGTGAAGGAGACGATATAATACTTACGGAAGGATATGGTGATGCTATGGCTTGGGAGTGGAGCGGACCAAACAAATTTAACTCCGTTAATCAAAACCCAACCATTTCAGCAGCTACTACCAATGCTTCCGGTACATACACCGTTACAATTACCGATGGAAATGGATGTATAGATACTGATGATGTTACCGTTACCGTCAATAGTCTACCCACTGCCAATGCAGGCAACGACATATCTGTATGCGACGGAGAGTCTGTTACATTAACAGCTACCGGCGGCAGCAGTTATGAATGGAGTGGTAGTGTAGAACAGGGCGTTTCATTTACACCGACAAGCACTACTACATATACCGTCACTGTCACCGATGCCAATGGATGTGAAGACACTGATGATGTCACTGTAACCGTGAATGCTTTACCATCCACATCATCCATTACCGGCAATGCCACACCAAACTGTAACGAAAGCGGGGTAACGTATTCAGTTATATTAACCAGTGGTTCAAGCTATGCCTGGTCAGTGCCGAATGGAGCGACTATAACATCGGGAGCAACAGGTCCTGAGAATAACAGCATCACAGTTGACTTTGGCAGCTCGAATGGCGACATCACCGTCACCGAGACGAATGCTGAAGGATGTACAGGAACACCCCAAAGCCTCACGGTATGCTGTGGATTAAATCCTGATTTTTCAGCAGACAATACGTCTATATGTGATGGGGACACGGTTGTGTTCACGAACCAGTCAACAGGCACTTCCGCATCTTCAACCTTTAGCTGGGATTTTGGCACAGGAGCCAATCCTGCCACAGCCACCGGAGAAGGGCCACATGCTGTGGTGTATACCGGAACAGGCACGAAGACAGTAAGCTTGGAGGTCACAGAAGGTGTTACGCTGACGGAGACCAAGACAGATTATATTACTGTCAATGCCATACCCACCGCTGATGCCGGCTCGGATGAAACGATCTGCAATGGTCAACGCGTGACCCTGACAGCTATCGGCGGCGGCGACTATAGCTGGTCAAGTGGCTCCAACACGGCGTCCACAACAGTGTCCCCAATTACCACAACGACATATTCGGTTACTGTCACCAGTGCCGCCGGCTGTACCGACACGGATGATGTAACCGTCACCGTAGAAGCCAATCCTACAGCCGATGCCGGCTCAGACGAGACGATTTGTAATGGCGAGAGCGTAACCCTGACTGCCAGTGGCGGCGATGATTATGCTTGGTCAAGCGGCGACAACACTGCTACAATCACCGTTTCACCAATATCCACTACCACTTATACGGTTACTGTTACCAATGTAACCGGATGTATAGACACTGATGATGTCACTGTAACCGTGAATGACTTACCATCCACATCATCCATTACCGGCAATGACGAACCAAACTGCAATGCTACAGACGAAACCTATTCAGTCACCCTGACCAGTGGTTCA
>CAZJWE010000243.1:0-4815 GCA_964549265.1 uncultured Bacteroidales bacterium
GCGCCTGCTTTGGGAGCAGGAGATCGCAAGTTCGAATCTTGCTACCCCGACAAAAGGCACTGTTTTTCAGTGCCTTTATTGTTTGTTGCAACCACCTTTGCAACCACCTTTGCAAAAACTGATATTTTTTAGGACTATTTTTTTGTATCTTTGAATCCTATCTTTCTAAAGTTTGCAAGGGGTAATTCCGGTTAATGGGTTGCCCCTTTTTTTTACAACGGATTTAAATTTTATTATGTGCGTTGTGACTTTGAAATAATTCTATACACGTGTTAAGACTTCCAAATAATTTATTAATAGGATTATTTGCTCCTGTTGCCCTGCACCCGGCAATTATCTGAACAATATTTCGCTGTATTGCGTTTAGGATAAAACTCTTTTCCACAATAAAGGCATGTTTTCGCACCTGTTACGCTTGTTACGCTAATATCTTTTTTTCCCGTAACAGGTAGCGTAACATTGTCATTCTGCATTAACATTGCCTTTTTTTGCCAATAACGTTCGTTTGCTGCCTCGGTTTTGTCTTTATTTCTTTTTCTCCATTCCCGGTGGTAATTTCGCAAATGCTCTCTATTTTCTTTGCTCCATTGTCTTTTATACTCTCTTTGTGCCATTCTTGCTACTTTTGATAGTGCCATAGTTTAAAATTTTAGTGTTTATAAATTTACTGGTATCTGTGAATCATAATGCCTATTCAAAATACCCTTTATTGATTCTCTGTTTTCATGTATCAACAAATTATCTATTTTATTCATAGAAGGGGGCGGGGTAAATTTATCGGGTATACAAGATATAAATTTACCCCGTATTATTTTTTCAAAATTGATAAATTTACCCCGGTATGATTCGTTAAAGTCATTGGTTATTAATGCCTTATGGTCTATGCCTTTTAATAATTCATCTTTGAGTTTTTTATCTTCAAATTTTTTAACGAATTGTTCCCGGTCACGGTCATATTTTTTCCGGTCTTTTTTATACTCTCTAATATTTTTATAATCTTCTTTTTGGGGTTTCCATGCTCCTGGATTTTTTCCTTTGGCAAATAAAAGGGCTTCATTTTTGGTCAATTTACCCCTATTTATTGATGTGTCATAAATGAGTATGTCGGAAATGTATTCTTTTAATATCTTTGTCAGTTCTTTTAAAATCTCAATATTTAGCAAGTCTGACAAATAGTAAATCTCAATTCCTTTTTTGTGCAAAAATTGCATCGTGTTGACATGCATTTCAATTCTTATAATATTATCATCCGGTTTGCCGTATTGTGTACCCTTATCATAAATCTTTATGATAAATTGGTTTTTAAAGCATTCTAAGCCGTAGCCATCTTTTATGATGCTTCGGGGCATTTTATCAAATGCCTGCCCCCTATGGCTTAAAATAGCCCTTAGAATCTCTTTTGGTGGTTTTGATGTATTTATATTAACTCCAAACTCCAAACCGTTCAGTGGGGTTTTAAATGGGTCTATTTTGAATTTTTCCCATAACGAATCAATCGTATTATACAAATCGGAATATTTAAAATCATCTGCATTATGGTTTCCCTTGTTGTGGTGTTTGTGAAGACTGCCTTTAAGTCTCAGTTTATAGCCGTCCATTGAGGGGTACAGAATAAATTCTAAACCCTGATATTTTGTATAATGCTTTTCATTTTCCAAAATTACGCCGTCCTGTCTGTCGAATTTTACAGGAATATTCAAAATAGGGCTGTTTATTAGCTCTTCTGTGTTCGTGCAGGCATTGCACGTATTTATCCAATCTATAAGCATTTTAGAAAAGTTTTAACTGCATATCCTGTTTAGGTGCTTTTTCAGGGTCTGCGGATAAATACCATGCTCTGAACCCGGTTTCTTTGCATAGCTTCTTTTCTATTTCCCACAAATGCCCGGTCTTTTCTAATTGCCTTTTATAGCGGGTAATGTTTTTTTGAGGTATTCCGGTATCCCTTGCAACCATTGAAGCCGTAGCAATATTCTTTTGTAAATATTGAAATACTTTCATCTTTTGATTTACAAAATGCTTATCTTTGTAATGCTTATTTCCTGGGGCATTATGTTTGGCTTTATTCATGACGCCCCTTTTCTTTTTCCTGAAAAGCTGCTTCAATTTCGCTTTTACGATACCGCTTTTTGTTTCCAATTCTCAAAGGGTTGGTTATCCCTTTTTTGTCATAGTTCCACAACGTCACTTTGGATATGCTGTAAATATTGCACACCTCATCGGATGTTAAATAAGTTTCGTTGTTTGCTTTTTTAAGTTCGTGTTTAGTTTCCTTTTTAGTCGCTGTAATTAGGTCTTTACCAAATTTTTGTAAATCCTTTGGTGTTACCTGAAATACAACGTTTGCCCGGTCATTAGTTAAATCATTTAAGTTCATTTTTTTCTAATTTTTGATTAATAATTAATACAAATATACGAGCTTAAATCTATCTAAATGACTTATATCCAGTATATTACACGGCAATAATTGTCGGATAATTGCCGGAATTGTCGGGCAGAAACAAAAAAAGCCTGAAAATCAGGCTTTTAAATTGTCGGAAAGTTTTTATGTGATTTAAGAATCAGGGAAGTGTTTATTTAATAATTCGGTGAAATCCTTCGGGGTTGGCTCTTTGTCATTAGCGCCAAAAGGTTTTCCCGTATTAGACTTAAAACAATCATTTAATGTTATGTATGAATTTTTTTTTCTATCGTTTTTAGTTTTAATTACAAAGCCGCTTTTTTCGCCAAACTCTATAGCCTTATTCTTTGCGCCTATCCATAGTATTTTGTCTCTGTCTCTGCCATTTGGAAGTCTTTTATGATTCATGGTGTCTGAAAAATCATTTAAACTTACATTTTGGATATAACTATCAATAAAATCGTTATACAGTGCTTCCCAGTTGTTTTTTGTTTCTTCTTTATTTGTTTCCGGCTTTAGTGAATCTTCGTAAGCCTCTAAAAACTGATTAAAATATTGATCTGACATGAAGTGCGCTTGCTTTAAAACAACGTCTCCTATTTTATGATTTTGCTTTGGTTTAAACTTTTCGTTTTCAATAAATCTTATTAGCATGTTGGTGTTAAGTCCAAATGTGTTTTTTTTTAAAAGCCATAACCTTAGCATTGTTAACTGCTTTGCCCGGTGTTCAATGAAAGCACTTTCAGATTCATCCGTGTTTTGTGTAAAAGCCAGCCCACCTTCAATGTTTTTACCATTATACGTTTTATCACGATGATTTATATCATAAAATATTTGCAGCCAGTTGTATCCGTTCGTTGTTTTATCCATTTTATACAACTTTTAAAAGGTTATGATCATTCCATTTGTCTGCAATAATTTTGGCGTGTTCATCTTCACTTATTCGGATGTAACGCAAAAAAGCAGCTTCGGTTTTATGCCCTGTTATACTCATGATACTGATAACCGGGTATCCTTTCAAATACATATTTGTTGCAAAACTCCGCCTGGCTGTATGGCTGCTTATGGCTTCCCATTTTTCTAACCTTATATTAACGGTTGCACCACCTGTTAATTCAGTTTTAAAAAACGGTGTATTTAGCCCCAGTTCTTTTATTTTGCACAATTCCTTTAGGTATTCATTGTATTTTTGGTTGCTAATCAACCGGGGTAAAATGCCATTGTATTTGTCTAATATGTTTTTTGTAACTGGCAATAACGGAATACTTGCCGTTTTGCCTGTTTTGCTTTGTGTTATCTTTATAATATTGCCCTGAATGTGATCCGAATTGATTTGTTTTAAATCTGAAAAGCGCACCCCCGTCCATGCCTGTACTAAAAATAAATCCCGGACACGTTCTAATTTAGGATTATTGGATAAATCGTATTTGTGAATTTTTTGAAGTTCATCTTCGGTCAAGTAAACTGTTTCAGGGTCTTTTTTTCTAATATTAAATTGAGGGTTTTTGAATTTCATATTCTTATTGTACCCTTGCAGTGTAGCATTGTTTAAGAATGTCTTTAAGGTTTGAATTTTTTTGTGTACGGTGTTTGTTTGCAGCCCCTCATTAATGAGAAATGAAACGAAACTATCAATAAAATTAATGTCAATATCATTAAAATCATACTCCCTGCCTTGTTCTTTGCAAAAGTTTTTAAAGTAATTCCACGTAACAACGTATTCCCTTTGCATTTTGTAACAAACAGGCTTTCCGGTGTTTCTGTTAATCCTTTGAGGTGCTTTATTTACAAAGTCCTCTATAAAACTAAACAGGGTTACAGCGGGCTTTTCATATTTTTTTGGGTTGTGATATTTGTCTATGGTGGTGTTTAACCAATCATTGTCCGGGGGTGTTTTTAGCTTTTTAAACTCATCCTGAATAAATTCACTGAGGTTATGCAGGTTTTTTTTCATCCTGTCTTTTTCTTTGTATGCTGCCCTTTGCCTTACTGTATGGGTTTCGTTGCTGAAATTTTCAGGTAAAACAGTATACCCGGACTTCGCATAAAGGTTTATTTTTTTGCCGTGCCTGAATCGAACACGGATAGAAACTTCTTGACTGTAATTGTCGTTTTTTGAACGAGTGAAATAAATAACACTTGCCATAATTTTATCTTTAAAAAGTTTGCCTTACAAAGATAATTAATTTTTAACGTTGCAACCACCTTTGCAACCACCTTTTTTAAATCTGCCTTAATTTTTGTTAATTTATATTAATAATGAAGTGTAAACAATAACCATTAAAAACGTTATCAATACAGCATTATAGCAAGTGTTTTTAGTGGATTTGAAAATCATAAAATTAAAAGGGTGTTCGTTTTGCTACCCCGACAAAAACAAAAAGCCAGATTTTGCGAAAGCAAAATGCTGGCTT
>CAZJWE010000244.1:0-4804 GCA_964549265.1 uncultured Bacteroidales bacterium
CATGAGTTTAATCTATTGACTTTGAGTAAACCAAATAGCTTCTTAATAATCATGCTCGTGTATGTCAAAAAAATTGTCATGGCTCGGTTCAAGTTTTATTGTTAACTTCGATGTCAACTTTCAACTTTCAACTTTCAACTTTCAACTTTTTAAGTTATGTCCGGAGAGTTATCCCACATATATTGTTTATTCCTTCCGGATACTTTTTTCCCTGGTCCATGTTTCCTTTCGTCCGAGCCACCGCATGCCCATGATATATCCTTTTAAGTACAAGATATCATGATCTTTTTCAAACCACATATACGCTTCATAGAAATTGCCACTTTCCGGGTCATAGACTTTACCGCCAGACCATTCTTTTTCGCCGGCATCGTATTCAAATCCTTTAATGATCTCCAAACCAAATATCTTCCTTGAACGAAGTGACGCATCAGGATTGTTTTTATCTTTTTTATTACGGTCGTCTTTATCTTTTATCCAGGCAATTTTACCATAATATTTCCCATCGCTTTTTTTGTATATTTTGATTTGTGACCGGCCATCTTTGGTCAGCCAGATGCCAACGATCTGATCTGCTTGCGAATAAAGTGAGCAGGGAAATAAGATCAATAGGGCTAGGATGTGTAATTTGAAGTGGTTCATATGTTTATATTTTGATTTTTAAATGTCATATGGAGCTCGCCATGAGTTTAATCTATTGACTTTGTGCTACATAACCAAATCCTTAATAATCATGCTCATGTGTGTTAGTGGTTAAGTTTCAATCTTTAATGATTTTACATTTAACTCTTTGCCTTGAATAATATCTATCTGCGTATGCTGGCAAAAAGGGCAAACAGCAAAATGTTCTTCCATGTCAAATTCTTTTTTGCATTGCTGGCACCGTCCTTTTGCGGGTATTAACCGGATATTATAATGAGATTTTTCAAGAAGTGTTTTTTTAATGGCTTCTTCCATTGCAAATTCAAGAGCTTCTATGACAACTCCGCTAAGTGCACCTATTTCTATGGTAATCTCTTTGACAGATTTTGCTTTATTTTGTTCTGCTTGTTCCTCAGCAATAGCAACTATATTTGTAGCGATTGATAATTCGTGCATAATCATTCGTATTTAGCCACTAAAGGCATTCTTCTTCCACTTCCAAAAGCTTTTGAAGATATCCTAAGCATAGGAGGTGCCTGGTAGCGTTTAAATTCATTTTGGTTTATCAGACGTGCGATTTTTTTAACAAGCTTCTCATCAAATCCTTCTTGTATGATATTGTTTACAGGTTTTTGTTCTTCAATATACCGATACAAAATCTGATCCAATAGTTCGTAATCGGGAAGGCTGTCTGTGTCTTTTTGATCGGGTTTTAATTCTGCTGAAGGAGGTTTTGTGATGATATTTTCAGGGATCACTTCCGTGTCGTTGTTAATATGTTTTGCCAGTTTGTACAAATCTGTTTTATAAACATCCCCAAGAACAGATAAACCGCCGGACATGTCACCATATAATGTTCCGTATCCCACAGCAGCTTCGCTCTTATTGGATGTATTCAAAAGGATGTTCCCAAATTTATTAGAAATGGCCATCAACAGAACGGCTCTTGCCCTGGCCTGGATATTTTCTTCTGTTATATCTTCTTTTACGTTTTGAAACAGGGGCTGCAATGTTTTTTTAAATTCATTAAAAATGTTTTCAATGGGCACTATGTCATACTGGACACCCAGGTTATTCGCCAGCGCAATCGAATCGTTCACAGAATGGTCAGAAGAATATTGACTGGGCATTAACAATGCTCTTACATTGTTAGAACCCAATGCTCTTTCGGCCAGCACAAGCGAGACAGCTGAATCTATTCCGCCAGAAAGTCCAAGTACAGCATTGTTAAAATTCATTTTTCCGAAAAAATCACGTAAGCCCAGAATCAATGCATCATGAATACGAGGGATGGGGACATCATCAATGCGTGTACTCTGTATTGGCATTTGTGCCAATTGATCTGTTTCAATGATTGTAAAGTCTTCTTTGAATGAAAGCATTTCGTGGATAATATCGCCTGTGGAATTTACAACCAGTGAATTGCCCGGAAAAATTAATTCGGTCTGTGCTCCAACCTGATTAACGTATATCAGGGGGATTTGATATTTGCGGGCATTATTCATGAAAATCTGCCGCTTATCTTGAACCTGATTGTATGCAAAAGGAGAAGCAGCAATATTGATCATGATGTCGGGTTTCTGGCCGTGAAGTTTTTCCATGGGAGCGATTGTATACAAATTACTTTTTCCCATTGGCGACATGGCAGGTTGCTGGTCCCAGATATCTTCACAAATCGTTAAAGCGATATTGACTCCTTTAAAAGAGATGGTTTCAAACTGAGTATTTGATTCAAAATACCGGTATTCATCAAAAATATCATAAGTAGGCAATAAGGTCTTATGGCGTATAGCTGCAATTTTTCCTTGTGATAACAGGCATGCAGAATTATACAGAGGCTTTCCTTTTTCATTTTCATTCATCAGGGGCACCCCGACTATTGCTGCTGTTGTGGTACATTCCTGAGCAATGTGTTTTAATGCGGAATAACATTTGTCAATAAAGTCTTTATGCTCGAGTAAATCCTGCGGAGGATAACCACAGACAGACAGCTCGGAAAAAATGACCAGGTCTGTGTTTTGCGCAGAAGCTAAACGGATGTATTCAAGGATTTTTTGTGCATTGTTGTCAAAATTTCCAATATGATAGTTCAGTTGCGCTAATGCTATCCTCATGTTATAAAAGTATCGTCACATTTTAATATTATAATTGGGATATTTAAAAAACAATTCCCACTCGCAATGATAGATTGATGAGTTTTGCTTTATCATCCGGGAAATCATTGGTTGTAACATCCATGAATCCGTTTTGATAAATCAAGCCCAGGCATAATGCTGTAGACCCTCCCAGTGAGTATTCCATGCCACCTCCAAAATAATAAGAAGCATTGAACAATCCCACATCGTCCTGAATGTTTTCTTCTTTATTATTAATATCCATTTTAGCACTCACATTGAATTCTGCCATTGTGCCCACATGAGCATAAAATTTCATATAACCGATTTCATTGGATATGAATTTGAGGCCTATAGGAAGTTTTATATATTGGAATTTGTATTTATATGTTGCATCTGTTTTGGTTGCCGAATTTTCATCTAAAGAAGAAAAGGTTATTGTATCATATTTAATATTTCCTCTGACATTATTCAAATTAATACCTGTGTTAAATGCATAATTTTTTGCAAAGAAATAATCAAAGAAGAATCCGAAATTAAAACCTGCGCTAACACCTTCTGGGTCAGAGTTTTCATTGACAACAGAAAACCAGCTCAATTGAGGGTCAGCGTTAATGCCAAAACGAAGGCCACTGTCATCATCTGCATATATATTTGTACCTAAACAAGCAATAATAAATATAATAAGTAAATTTTTCATAATTATTTTTTTTAAAATAAGAAAATCTGTTCTTTTTACAAATATAAAAAAGAATAGACATACGGTGTAATAAAATCAAAAAAAATATTCAATATTATTATATATAAAATATTGATATGTATGTAAACGTTTATATCCTGTAAAATTCAAAATATTCTTTTTTTAATTACTATATTGCAAATAAATTCAATTATAAACGAGTAAAACCAATGAGAGTCCATGTAATCTTTTTTCTTTTTATTATTATCATCATGTCAGTATCGTCATGCAATAAGACCAACAGAAAAGCTGATATTTCGGAAATTGACCTGGAGTTAACCATCCACCGTCTTGATAAAGATTTGTTTGACGTTGATTTTGATACATTGAACCGCCATTGTGTATTTCTTCAAAAAAAATATGGAGATTTCTTCACCCTCTATACCCGGAATATTATTAATATTGGACATCCTGACAATAAAGCATTTCCTGTTTATCTGAAAGATTTTTTAACCAATGACTATATTCAAAAAGCATATAATAAAGCAAAAGAACAATATTCAGATATATCTGAAGAAGAGGAAACGTTAATAAATGCGTTTAAGCGGTATAAATATTTTTTTCCTGAAAAAAAGGTTCCCGGTCTCTACACTGTCATTTCAGGATTTAATGAATCGGTGATAGTGGGTGAAGAGTCTGTAGGAATTGCATTGGATAAATATTTAGGGAAAGATTGTGTGTTTTATAAGCGGCTTGGATGGCCGGTTTATCTTATTAAAGATATGACACGTGATATGCTATGCCGCGATGTCATGCAATCCTGGGGCCTGACAGAATGGGTGTTCAGTGATAGTGTGACTGATAATGTAGTCAATAATATGCTTTACAATGGGAAAATACATTATTTTGTTAAAATGACTTTACCTGAGCTGCCAGAGCATTTGGTTTTTGGGTTTACAGAGGATGAATTGAAATTCTGCCGGAATAATGAAGAACAAATGTGGACTTATCTGATTGAGCATAAAATACTCTTCAGTACCGACTTTATGGATATTCGCAGGTATACTTCCAAGTCTCCTTTCACACCTGGTTTTCCAAATGAATCTCCTGGCCGTGCTGCCAACTGGATCGGGTATCTTATTATTGAAAGTTATATGAAAAATAATTCCGATGTAACGGTTGAACAGCTTATGGATAATGAAGATTACCAACAGATAATGAATAAGTCAAAATATAAGCCATAGTGTTGAAGTATTTAGTTGATTAAGTGATTGAGAGGGATTGCGTGAGAGATTGTGTCGTGAGTTTCTACTCTTAACTTTTTTTTAGAAAAAAAGTAACAAAAAAATCGTGCTGGACTCCTCGCCGA
>CAZJWE010000245.1:0-4758 GCA_964549265.1 uncultured Bacteroidales bacterium
GTAATTACTGCAATACGATACTGGTGCCATATTTTTTCAAAAAACTCCGGACTATCCAACTATAGGCCTCCCTGTCAAAAACCAATAACTTGCTGATTTATAAAAACCGGGTCTGGAGTTCTGAATTTGTATACGAAATTCGGATTAATAGCAGTACATGGTAAAATTGAATATTGTTACACTACTTATTATAGTGGTGAAAGAAGATGGAAATTCACAGGCGGGTTGTCTTTAGGAATAGATGCAAGTGCAGGTGTAAATGTGAGTTTTTTACAAGATAAAATTTCTGTTTTTGGAGAGTTGAATACAGTCAATGTATCATATGCCCCTGCAAAAGGTAAAATGACAGAAGCGTTGGATATAGAAGGGAATAATCTGTTGCCCAATATGAAACCAAGTGAAAAGGAAATTAAATTTGTAGATAATTATTCTTATGATGATGATTATACACACCCTGATTCTGAACCCCGAAAGGAACTTAAAAAACATTATCCTTTCAGTACGTTCGGACTTAAATTGGGATTTAAGTATATGTTGACAAAATAGGGTTTGTTTGATGCTTAGAACAACAAAAAAACCGGATACAGGGTATTTTATTCATTTTCAAAACTATCACCATTAACCAAGTTTCCTTTTTTTATTTTTCTTCCTCTTCTTCCTCTTTCTCTTCTTCCAAAATATTTTTATAATGATCGAATCGCTTTAATATATCATTTACATAATTATAAGGTTCTTCTCCTCTGCAATAACCATAACGTACCACAGGATCTTTATAAAAAGCCGGTTTAGATTTGTTTAAAAGAAAAAAGGCTACATTTTTATCCCATATTTGAGGGTCTTTGCCATACTTTCTCGCTAATTGACGGGCATCAAGGATGTGGCCTAATCCCACATTGTAAGAAGCTAAAATAAATTTTATGCGTTCTTTGTCATCTTTTATTTTGTCTTTTAATTTTATATCTAACCATTTGATGAATTTTGCAGAGGCCCATAATTGAGTACTCACAGGTGATTCAAAAGTTACATTATATCTTACTGCTGTTTCGGGCATCAACTGTGCAATGCCAAATGCGCCTGCCCATGATTTTACGTTTGGATTAAATCGGGACTCCTGGTAGATCATAGAAGCATACAAACGCCAGTCCCAACCCATGATTTCACTATATTTTTTAAACAGGTCATCATAGGGCGATATTTTACCGCTTGCAATGGTATAATAATTACTTTTTACACGGATCACCGATTTTCTGTTTTTAAAATATTTATTATAAATTAACTTATATTTTAATGTTTTTTTGAAATCCAGTAACCAGTGATTTACAATATTCAGTAATTCGTTTGAATTTTTATCTACAGCCCAGGCAATATGCTGGGGAAAGCTGATAGCTGTTTGAACATCAATATTTGGATAATATGTTTTATTAACCTTTGCAACATTTTCATCGCATATGGTATATTCAATATTTCCTTTTGCAACCAATTTTATAAGTTCTTCAACAACCATGGGTACTTCAATGATATTTATCCGGTTTCCTATTTCATCTGAAAGATTTTTCAGACGCTGGGCATGAGATGAATTTTCCTGAACATAAATGGTCTCACCTGCAAGGTTTAATTGGTTGCGGATGATACCGATATTCATTTCTTCTTTGGTTAATCTCCTCCAATTTTCAGGTTTTTGTTGCACAAGTACCTGGTGTGTCTGTAAAATTGGCACTGTAAAATCAATGCGTTCACTTCTTTCTTTTGTTTTGGTTAAATTAAAAGCAAGCAGGTCTGTTTCTCCATTTTCAAGCATTTTAAAGCTGTCTTCCAACCCGTTCGCTACTTTTAGCTCCAGTTCTACACCCAAATGATCGGCAAGTTCTTTTAACAGTTCATACTGATATCCCATAGGAGTGCCACGATAAATGAAATAGTTTATCGAATTGTAATCTGTAACAGCTCTTAATTTACCACGTTCTATAATTTTTTGCAGATGACTTGGTAATGGAGCTTTTTTCTTTTCTTTTCCTCCACAAGCTGTTATTAAGACAATAACAAAAAGAAAAAAAGCAAAGTATTTCAATATTTTTAAAAATTTTAAAATCATTTTAAACGTACATGATCAAATACATGTTCTAATTAAGATTTTGGAACAGCTAAATTAATAAAATATCTAAAATGTTAGTCATAAAAATTCCAGGAAAGTCCAAACCGGAGGTTTCTTGGATTCATAGGATAATGCCCGACTGTAATATAATTTTTACCAAACCATCCTTCATTAATGTGGTTCATTTTAAGGAAAAAGCGTAACCTTTTAATCTTCATCCCCAAATATGCATCAGCAAACAGGTAATCACCCATTTCATTTTCTTTTTGTAAATAAAACTGATTGATCACCGGATTGTAAGCATAGCCAAGGTAGGAAGTGAAATAATAAAGGTCAAATCCAATTTGAAATTGAATACTTCCTCCGGTTTCTTTGAAAAAGATGTTTTGATTGAACCGAGTCGAATTATATAAAATCCACCGTGGAAGAGGAAGTATATCCTGATTCGTTACATGATGATATATGGCTTGATTTTGGATAATAAATTTCCATAAATGGAATGCTTTATTAGCATTTACTGAGAATATTTTTGTTCCTTTTGCAGATTGCTTTGGCATGCTATTGGTGTCGAAATAAATAAATTGTTCATTCTGTTCATAATTCAATCCGATTTTTATATGATGTGGCTGGTTATGGAAAGATAATTTTAGGGTTTGTTTCTTTTCGCGTTCAAACCAGTTTTTCCATGTAATATGGTTTGAAGAATAACGCTGGTGAAAAAAATCCGGTTTTACTTCTTGATATTTGGCCAATAGTTGTATATATGAAGTAAACTCTTTATTCATGAAAAATGTAAGATCAGAGTGAATCCATGTGTCTTGTTTATGATAACCTAATGCACCATGTTGTGCATTCAATTTCCATTTCAAACGCGGGAAAAATGTTTTATTTAAATGGGCATGATAACCCACATCATAAAAATTTTCATTGATCAGGGTGTCAGTATCTGTTGAATCAGAAGGGATTCTGTTAAAGCCATATTTCCCAAGATTATACGATAGTCCGAATCCCCCCCCAAAGCTTAAAGGTTTTGATTTATTTTCATAAAATTTAATGTGTAATGAATTATTAAAACTTTTTAAGTAGGCAGAATCAAGCGTTGCGGTGGAATCAAATACATGATCATAAAATGTTAAATTATTTTCCACATTATCATCAATATATTTTCTAAAATTATCATTCAACGAAAAGCGATAAATAAACGTTGCTTTTTTATGAAATGTATCATGGACAATAGTGTCTGTTAGTTGTTCAATACTTATTGTATCATTCATTTCTTTATTCGTGGTGTCAATGGTTTTATCCAAAACAACTGTTTTTCCGACATGAAACTGTTGAGTGAGTCCAATGCTACGATTTCTGATGATTGATTCAACATTAGAAAGGAGTGTAGTGTATGTTTTTGGATTTTCATCATTATTTTGAAAAAAATCCACTTCAATTCCACCGTTTTTAACAGGTCTGATTTTATTGATGTTTAGATTTCCATAAGCCTCATATTTTGTGGATTGGTAACTTGAAAATAATGAAAAAACGCCGGATTTATGTATTTCATCATCAAAATTGTAAAAACCCCTAGAAGAAATATGGTTATATTTTAAGCCGATATTTAATTTTTCATTAACATTTTGCGTATGCAAAACACTGATCATTTGGTTAATCTCTTTTTTATTTCCAAAGTTAGCTGTAAAGAACAGATTTGTAAATGGTTTTTTTGTATTGTAGTAAGTGGTATTTTGTGGCAGGCTCAGATAGGGGGCAAACGGGTTTAGGAATAAGAAAGCGGGTGTTTGGACAGAATCTGAAAAATAGTTTATTTTTTTTGCTGGGGATCCTAAGAAACCGAGATGAGCATAAGAGAAACCGTTTTGATGGAGGATATTATATCTATGAAATGTATTGATATTGGTATCAATTTTGGTTTGGATGATGTCAAAGGAGTTTTGATCTACTTTCCATGCAAAAATGGTGGTATCGTTTTTTGCTATTGAGTCTTGATGTTGAGAATATCCATTTAGACAACAAACAATAAAAACAAAAGAACATATGCAAATTAAATTTTTCACCTGGAAAATTTAAAGTTATTAAATTAACTTCTGTGATTAATTTTATATAAATACGTTTATAATTGAAAAATATTATCTAATAATAGATAAAGCAAAAATAAAAAAATCCCGTTCTGAAAAAATCAGAACGGGATTTAGATTTAAATTAGGCAGCGACCTACTCTCCCGCTATTGCAGTACCATCGGCGCAGATGGGCTTAACTACTCTGTTCGGAATGGGAAGAGGTGTTTCCCCATCGCTATAACTGCCATAAAGTTGTCAATATTTTATAAGAAGTATTGGAAAGAATTTGCAGACAATAACAAAAATACATTTGCAGCAAAAGTTTTGGGTAATTAGTATTGCTCGGCTTTGACATTACTGCCTTTACACCTGCAACCTATCAACGTTGTAGTCTTCAACGACCCTCAAGGGAAATCTCATCTTGAAGAAGGCTTCGCACTTAGATGCTTTCAGTGCTTATCCTTTCCAGACATAGCTACCCTGCGATGCAGCTGGCGCCACAACAGGTGCACTAGAGGTCTGTCCGTTCCGGTCCTCTCGTACTAAGAACAGCTCTTCTCAAATTTCCAACGCCCACAGCAGATAGGGACCGAACT
>CAZJWE010000246.1:0-4715 GCA_964549265.1 uncultured Bacteroidales bacterium
AACGTTTTATGCTCAACTAAATCCTATGATTCAGTTGAGCTAACCTTGTCTCGATGAACCGCTCAGTACCGGGCGGTACGCTGAGTGGTGTTTACCCCGTGAAATGCGACGCAATTTTTGCTTTGCAAAAATTATTTCACGGGGTGAAGGTGCACTGGCGGGCTATTAGTCCGTCAGCCGCCTACGATTAGGTCCTGTTTGTTATTTTATTGATTTTTTTTATTTCTTTAAATACTTGATGGTCTTTAGGGTAAACTTGTTCGAATAGTTCTTTGGATTTTAAGATGTGTGCATTCGCATGTTCAGCCTTACCCATGTTGAGATAGGACAGTGCAATGTGAAAATTTAAATTTCCTAAAATTTCTTCGTCAGTAAACTGAGAAGTCAAGTATATCAGCATTTCAATTAGCCCATTCTCTTTTTTATGATCGAAATAAATATCGATTAAATCATTTGGAACAGTTGGATTTTTAGGTTCAATTTTAAAAAGTTGAATCGAATATTTTTTCGCTTCGTCGTTTAAGCCCTGAGAAAGAGCTTCCCTAATTATTTTCTTCAAGTATGTGTAATGAGTTGGAAAACAGTGAATCCCTTTAACAAAGCTCTGGAATGCACTTTTGTCATCATCCATTTCTTTATACCAAATAACAATCTGAAAATATTTATCAGCTTTTATTTTAAAGTCTTCTAACTGATCAATTTCGTGAAGGCATTGTTGTATTACTTTGTGATTATCAAACTGAATTTCATCAGCCTTAGCAACTTTTAATAGGTATTGAAGTTTCCGAATGTTTTTATTTAATAGTTCCTTTGGTGTAAAGAGGACAATGAAGAAGATATGGCTTTCAAATTCAATAAACCCCGTAGTTTCAACAGAAGGGTATTTGGGCACTTCCGCAATTCTAATTTTAGTATTTAATCCATCCTTTCTCTTGACACCATTTTTATATGTAAACCTTGAACCATTGTCAACTTCCATGATTTTACCATTCTGAAACTCTATTAGCTTCTCAATGCTAAATTCTGGAAAATCCTTTTTCCAAAATTGCATATACATCCATTCATTTCTTTGTTGAGCTTCCTTGAGTGTTAATCCACGCTGATGAATTGTTGCAAATGAGTTAATTCTATCCTTTAAATCGAGTACCCATCCGAATGGAGCAGGAACAATAACACAAAAGTGTCCTACATACGGAAGGGCTTCAAAACGTTGAAATTCCTGTAATTCTTCGAAATTTATTATGTCAAGTTCAACTTGTTGATTTCCATAATGAGCTCTATTGATTGCTGCTTTTGAATATCCTTTTTGAGTTATTAAAACACCCTGATGTGCTTCGACATCTTCAACCATTGAGCAAAAACTTTCGACTTTCTTGACATCAATTTTGTTTGAAAAATTCTTACAGTCAACTGCAATTTTTATTTGATAACCTGCAATTTCGCCTTCAATTAGAATGTCAATTTGTCGAAGGACTTTGGAAAACTTACCTAAAACTTTCTGATCAAATGAAATAGTTGTTTCAGGATATGTTTCCTGAAAGTAGGTTAATATTTCTTTTTCATATTGTTTCCAATTCATTGTTGGTCTGGTGTTATTTCAAATAGGGCATAAACGGATGGCAATAAGAAACGTAGGGCATTTCAAAGTACCTACTTATCAAGTTACCGAGCCGCTTAATAATTGTTATGTCGTTGAAATTTAGCATTTTCCGCCCTATGTTTTTTATTGCGTTAGGTGGCGTATTCTCTTATCCCGAATTTTCTTTTTAATTTATTATATTCTAAAAAATCAATATTGTACTTTTTATCATTTGCAAATACTTCGTGAAGATATTTTTGAAAATCATGCACGTCTTTATTGTAAATTATCATAATTTCTAATAAAAAATCATAATTTGGGTAATACTGTTTGACAACCCTTTTAAATGCATGTAACCTCCTACGATAATGCAATGAAACTGATTCAATGTAATCCTTGTCTATTTTATCAAAATATTTTATTTCAATACCGACTATTCTATTTTGTAATTCAATTATACCGTCAAAAGAATATTTACTCCCTTCAAATATTACATTTCTCTTTATAGGCGAATTATATTTTTTTTCAAAAGTACGAAGTACAAGATTTTCAGCTATTAGATAATTTTTTAACCTTTCATTTTTTTCATCATAAATATCTGAATTGTTTACATAATTACTTGCCTTGGTATCCGACTCTTCACTCAAAATTCTTTTTTGTGTTTTTATATCAATAGTTTTCAGAAAAAGATTCTCATTCTTAAAATCACTTGGACCATATAGTTTATTGTGATGTCTTGTTACAAGAAATAAAAATGAAATCATTATAATTAAAGGGAACAATATCAAAAACCATATTAATGGCATTCTTTCTGACGGCACCAAATTAGAACTACTTGTACTCAATACAAGGCAAGCAAAACCATATATCAAAGAAATAAAAAGAGCAATAATCCCTAATGGATTTTTAGCTATGCCTTTAGCGTTTTTTAAAAAATTTATCCCTTCCATTTATATATTTTTTATATTCTATATGCTTAATTAATCTCTGTGCCGGAAATTAATAGTTTATTGATTCATATGTTTTAGGAAATCCAACGGTACATTCTAATTAAAGCTTCTTCTTTAGTTTCAAAATTTCTACTATCTTGTTCAATAACAGTTTTTAATAACCACCCTGAGTCTTTTCCTGCTGCTTTAACAGGTTCAGTACTCCCTGCTCTACGGTGCTTATCATATAAAACAAATAAAGGAGTTCCGTCCCAATAATAATTTTCACCACCCATTAAATCTCTCATTGAAAACCATTCCCCACTTCTATTCTTGCACCAACAATAAACAGCTCCTTGCAAAAAATTTAAAATTGCGTCTTTTTCAGTTTGACTGATACCTTTAACATCACGTAGTTCCGCATTTCCTGATATTATAGACATACTTTTATATTTTTTAATTGGTTATTTCTTTTACTTTTGCTTTATGCCACCTTAACAATTCCACAACGCCAATTGTCGTTGTAGGCAATATTTGGGCATAAACAAACATAATATCTTTTTTTGGTTTATGCAAATATATAAAAAACAAGCACATAACCATATTAAAATAAAAATTTTCATGAAGACAGGATAAGTATTGCCTAAAATTCAGCTTTTTGATGAAGAAGAAGCACTTTGACACACCATGATACCATTTAATATCTAAATTTAAATGGGAAACATCGTAACCGCCCAATGAAATAACTGTAACCTCCAATCAAAATTAAATTAAAAACGGTCGTAAGTACATAGATGTCGCTATGGATTTAGTTCAACACAGAATACTCGCTGGGTCTTGCAGACCGCTCATATTCCTGTATATTATGGGCTTTTATTTATTAAAACATGGATAAATATAAACCGATGAAATGTGTGATATTTGGTTCGTTAAAAGTCTCATAATTTGAAACATCAATTTTATTTGGATAACCTTCTGTAAACTTATAGTCAAAGTCTGTATAATAATTGATATCAACCTTTTTTACGGATGATACATTTACAATATAAAACAAGGTCAAAGATTGTTTTCGATTTTTTGATTTCAACAAATCTATACCTAAACCAAAACCTAATGCCATCTTTTTGTTAAATAGACCAATCGCATTTTCCTTGTCTTGAAGTAAAGTCTCTGTGAGAGGTATATTTAGTAATAACTTGAATGTGCCCGGTAAAAATTTGTTTTTCTCTAATTCTGCTAATTTCTCTGCATCGGATTTTTTTCTATTGAACAAAGAGTCTAAAACTTGATTAATGTCAAATTCAAATGATGCAATGGCTGAAACCATTCCGTTACCGCCCTTACCTACATTTTTTTCATATAAGGTTGAATCTGGTTTGACATAATAATTATACTCTCCTTTGTTATCAAAATTTACTCCAAATGCTAAACCAACATTAAAGAAGCTTTGCTTTTCCTTATATCCTTTTAATTCTGCATTTGCTAATTGTAATTTTATATCAAAGTCCTTTATCTTTTTATCTAAAGATAGATTATTGGACTTTAAGAACTTAATACTGTCTCTTTTTTCTTTTAACACCACGTTTTTCAGAGAATCAATATTATTTTTAAGTCCTTCAATTTCTGTTTGCTTTTTTTCTAATCTACTAAATAATTCCGACAATTTATCAAGTAGAACCCCAGCAACTATGTCACTTTGTTGTTTGTTATAGTCTTGAAGGGTTTTTTCAAAATAATTTTTATTTTCCAAAAGCTCATCATACATTTTTTGGATTTCATCTAATTGCTTTTTTATTTGTCCATTATATAGACTTAAACAATTATCATGGATTTCTTGTAATTTATCAAGTTCTTCAGTCGCAGATTTGATTTTGAAATTGAAATCTTTAACATATTCTGCTGAGTCAGGATTTTGTATTTTATAGTAATTAGGAATCAATTCAAGAATTTCTACCATTGAAGATTTGAAACTTTCAAAGTCTTCTAAACAATTTTGCGTTTTCAAATCAATATTGAATTTATTTTCACTTTGAGAATAAATATTGAATCCTAATTGAATTAATACGAAAAGTAAAATTAATTTCTTCATAAGTCTAATTTATTTGTTATTATTAATTGCCCATAAACAATTCCACAACGCCAATTGTCGTTGTAGGCAATATTTGGGCATAAACAAACATAATATCTTTTTTTGGTTTATGCAAATA
>CAZJWE010000247.1:0-4350 GCA_964549265.1 uncultured Bacteroidales bacterium
CAAACAAAGCACTAACCCATTGCTCTGAAAGAGCAAAAGCCAATGTTGTTTTTTTTAAATCAATCGTTATTTAGAATAGAGGCTATATTTTTAACCCTGACAGGTTTTTTTGTGAATGTGAGAGCGTGCTTCCCAACCCTGTCAGGGTTATGACTTTTATTTGGCTTTTTCTTTGATAGTTGTGATTCATTCTTTTTTCAATCTTTTGTTGAAGTTTCAACCCTGACAGGGTTTTGGTAACATAAGAAGTATGAGGTAAAATGAAGCAATTTTTTTAAAGATTCTCTTTTTCCTGATAGCACTTGGTGATGATCTGAAAGCCCCCTTCCACAAATTCCGGTTTTTTACAAAACCCACAACTGTCTTATAACAACAATTTCGAATTTTCGGAATGGGGATTGTGCACTGCATAATAAAATTAAACTTTGCAAAAGTAGTTACATAAAAGACTGACACTAATTTATAGACAGACTCTAATTAACTAATCACTCAATCAACTCAATTAACTGCATTATAATCGTTTATTCCGATACTTGTAAATAAATTGTATGCCTCAGGTCATTATTGTTTAAGAAAAGAAAAAGCCATCCATGCCAGATTTCCGGCACCTGTTATGAGTACTTCGTCATCAATTTGATAATTGGGAGAGTGCAGTGCATGTTGCTGTCCATCATTTTTTTGTGTTCCAAGGCGATACATGACAGATGGATGTTGTTGCGAAAAATATGCAAAATCTTCTGCTACCATTTTTATTTCCAGGTCATATACATGTTCTTTTCCTACATATTGTTTTGCATAATCACTGAATAGCATAGTCATTTCCGGGTCATTGACCAAAAAGGGATATCCTTTTTTTATCTCCATCTCTCCCTGGCAATCATTCATTTCAGCAATATAGTCTACTGCTTTTTGCATTCGTTCATGAGCTTCTGCACGCCAGGCCTCATCCATAGTCCGAAATGTTCCATGTACAATAACCTGATCAGGAATAATATTGGTTGCACCATCTGCTTCAATTTTTCCGAATGAAACCACATTGGGTACTTGTGGAGGCGATTTCCGGCTAATAATGTGATGCACCTGTATCATTGCCTGGGATGCTGCATATACAGTATCGGAAATTTTATCAGGCATGCCGGCATGGCCGCCTTGTCCTTTTATTTTTATATATAATTCGTCGGCTGAAGCCATATACATCCCTGGTTTAAATCCAACTGCACCAATGGGTAAATCAGGGTCTACATGTTGGGCTAAGATTGCATCCGGTGTGAAATTCCGAAAAACTCCCTCTTCGAGCATTTTTTTTGCACCACCGGGATGTTTTTCTTCACCGGGTTGAAAAATGAGCAACACTGTACCTGTTAACTCATTTTGTAAATGTTGCAATATCTTTGCAGCTCCAAGAAGCGAAGCCATGTGTATATCATGTCCGCAAGCATGCATTATGCCTTTATGTTGAGAGCAATACGGAATGTTTTTATTTTCCTGGACAGGCAATGCATCCATGTCGGCACGCAGGGCAATGGTTTTGGAAGAAGGATTTTGGCCTTCAATCCGGGCCAATATCCCTGTGCCGGCAATTCCTTTTTGAAATGAAATTCCCATCTCCTCTAATTGCCGTATTATGTATTCCGATGTTTTAATTTCATGAAATGAAAGTTCGGGGTGTTGATGGAAATACCTTCTGATGGTAATGATTTCATTGTAGTAGTGATGTGTAAGATCAATGATATGTTGTTGTGTTATAGCCATGTTTTTTGTTCGTTGAGTTTATTATATTATGAAGTTTATTGTTTCCTGTTTTTATTACTATAATCGTTTCTGGAATTTCTGATAATATTTGTTTCATGTTATTTGCCGATCATCATACGAATGCCTGCAATTAACATAAACACACCAAACATTTTTTTTAAAAATTTTTCAGGCAAATGTATTGATATCACAGAGCCTAAATAACTACCAATAAAAAAAACAATGATCAGGACCAAAGCATATTTTATATTTACATGTCCGTTCCGGTAATAATTATATGCACCGAGCAATCCGATGGGAGGTAACATAAAAAATAAGCTGGTGCCCTGTGCTTCGTGTTGTGTTAGGCCCAATAAAACGACAAGGGTGGGTACTACGATCAAACCTCCCCCGATCCCGAGTGCACCGCTTAATATTCCCGCCAGTGTACCGGCAATGACTAAAATGATGATTTCGTTGGTTAATGGCATTTTTTATTCCCTGTTTTAACAGACAAAAATACATACAAATATTTTAATCGCAATATTTTCCTTATTAAATTGTTTGAGAATTAATGGTACTGTTTAGTCATTTTTTTTAATTTTACCTGTTAAATCAACACATGGTTTTAACTTAAAATTAACAGATGAACCGAGCCATGACAATTTTTTTGACACACTCCCGGATGATTATTTAGAAAACCATATAAATTACAAGAAGTCAACAAGGTAAACTCATGGCGAGTTCCATATGACCATTAAAAATAAAATAAAAACATATGAAAGATTTTATTGTATCAGCAAGGAAATACCGGCCGGATGTATTTGATACGGTTATCGGACAAGCATCTATTACCGATACATTAAAAAATGCGATAAAAAACAATCATGTTGCACAGGCTTTTCTGTTTTGCGGCCCTCGTGGTGTCGGCAAAACAACGTGTGCACGCATCTTTGCTAAAACACTTAATTGTCAAAATATTACAGAGGGAATACAACCATGCAATAAATGTGAATCATGCCTCGCTTTTAATGAATCCCGTTCTTACAGTATCCACGAATTAGATGCTGCATCCAATAATTCTGTTGAGGACATCAGGAACCTGACTGAACAGGTACGAATACCGCCACAAATAGGGAAGTATAGTATCTATATCATTGATGAGGTTCACATGCTTTCACAACAAGCATTCAATGCTTTTTTGAAAACGCTTGAAGAACCCCCGTCTTATGCAATATTTATTTTAGCTACTACTGAAAAACATAAAATTATTCCAACGATCCTTTCAAGATGCCAGATTTTTGATTTTAACAGGATACAAGTTCAGGATATTGAATTGTACCTTGAAAAGATATCGAAACAGGAAGAAGTTGAATATGAGCAGGATGCATTGAATATTATTGGCCAAAAAGCAGATGGTGCAATGCGTGATGCTCTTTCTATTTACGATCAGATATTAAGTTTTTCCGAGAAAAAAATCACATATAAAGCGGTTATTGAGCATTTGAATATTCTGGATTATGAATATTATTTTAAATTAACAGATTATTTCCTTGAAAATAATATCACTGAAGCACTTCTGGTGTTCAATGATATCATCAATCGTGGATTTGATGCAAGAAATTTTATAACCGGTTTAAGTGGCCATTTCAGGGATCTGATGGTGGCACAGCATGATGAATCCCTTCAATTGATTGAAGCAGGAGGGAACATTCGTGAAAAATACAAAGTACAAGCTAAACAATGCAGAGGTCAATTTATTTTAGCATGCCTCGACAGGTTAAATCATTGTGATATTCATTATAATACAAGTTTAAATAAACGGCTGCATGTTGAAATGGCTCTGATCCAACTGTGCCGGATTACCGAAGAAAAAAAAAACGACTCCGGTGAAACCAATGAAGAAAATAAGTCAAATGTAACATCTGTATCTTCTTCAAAACCAGACAAAACTGATAATGCCCGTGAACATGCTGATGATGTTAAATCTTCCAATACAAGTGGAAACAATACCAATGAAAAGCCAGAGAAGCAAACTCATGCTGCATATAAAAAAACACCTTCTATTAAAACGACTATCGAACCAAAGCCAGTACCCCGGGAAACACAAGAAGACACGAAAAAGGAAGATGAACCTGTAACCGAATCTAAAGAAAACTGTACACAATTTACTCAGGATGAATTGAATAGTAAATGGAATGCATTTGCAGAACAACATAAAACCACTAAACAACATTTGCATACCATTTTAACATCAAAAACCCCTGTTTTGGATGCAAACAACAAGGTGATTTTTAATGTGGCACATGGTTTGCAGGAATCTACAATTAAAGAAGTTGAAAAGGAATTATTGTCATATTTAAGAAATGAACTGAGAAATAACGAAATTGCTCTTGACATTCAGATAAATGAAGAAAAGGAAGAAGACAATACGCAACAAAAACGCCTGTATACACCGGATGATAAATATAAACACATGAAAAATAAAAATCCTGAGTTGGATGATTTAAGGGAGCAATTTAATCTTGATTTTGATTGAAGAGGTGATTGTTAATTGAGTTTAGGAGTTTAGGAGTTTAGGAGTTTAGGAGTTTAGGAGTTTAGGAGTTTAGGAGTTTA
>CAZJWE010000247.1:4450-4680 GCA_964549265.1 uncultured Bacteroidales bacterium
GAAGTATAGGAGTTTAGGAGTTTAGAAGTTTAGGAGTTTAGGAGTTTAGGAGTTAGAAGTTTAGAAGTTTAGAAGTTTAGAAGTTAGAAGGGTTATTAGTTGATTGATTTGAGTAATTGAGTGGGGTGTGTGAATGATTTTTCGATAGTTTTTTTGCCTTTTTCGAAATATTTTTAAATGCATCCTTCTTTAGATATCCTAATTCAAAAGCTATCTCTGTTTGGCAAACA
>CAZJWE010000248.1:0-4654 GCA_964549265.1 uncultured Bacteroidales bacterium
TATATTTGTATAAACCAAAAAAGATATTATGTTTATTTATGCCTATATAGGATGTATAACGATAATTGACGTTGTAGACTTGTTTGGCAGCAAGTGAACAAGACCGAAACTGAACATTGAAACCTGATTATAAATTTGAAAAAACGGATAGAAAATATTAGTTCTTTGATTGAAGGTTGGTGCAAGAAAAAAATGGTTTTTGCCCGCCCGCTTCTGCCCTTCGGGACAGTTTCATTGTGTACCTTGCGCGATACCCTGCTGCCAAAGTTAATGAGTGGGGAGGTGAGGATATTATGAGGGTAACCCATGTGGTTATTCGTTTAAAACGGAATATATATAATGATGAACAAATACAATCCAAATATTCACCATCGCAGGTCAATCCGGTTAAAAGGATATGATTATTCGCAGGCAGGATTGTATTTTATTACCATTTGTGTAAAGAACCGGGATTGTTTGTTAGGTAATATTGTCAATGGTGAATTGACATTGAACAATGCTGGGCAAATGATCGAAACCGAATGGTTAAAATTGTCCACACGATTCCATAACATACAATTACATGAATATATCGTCATGCCCAACCATTTTCACGCCATTTTGGAAATCGTAGGGGCGACCCTTGTGGTCGCCCCAAATCCCAACGTCGCCCCAAATCCCCAATTCGTCGTCAAAAATGGCGATACAAATCAAAAAGGGCAACCACAAGGGATTGCCCCAAGGGATTACCCCAACGGATTGTCCCAACGAATAAAACGTTGGGCGATATGGTTGGGGCATTTCAATCCATTACAACCGTTGGATATATACGTGGGGTAAAAAATAAAAATTGGCAACCATTTGATGGCAAATTGTGGCAACGCAATTATTGGGAACACATTATACGCAATGAAAAATCATACCAAAATATATCAGAATACATCATTAACAATCCTTTGAAATGGGACGATGATAAATTTAATCCTGATAAAATAATTGGCAAGAATGGTCAATAAAATTACAGAAAATACCATACAAATTATAAAAAAATTAGAAAGTCTAAAGGACTTAGATTCCAAAGAGGAAGAGCGAAAAATTGCAGATAAATTGAATAATGATTTTTATGGATTCGGACCTAAACAATCAAGAAACTTCCTTCAATCGCTTGGACTCACCAGATATGAAATACCGATTGATTCAAGAATTACAAATTGGTTGAATGACTTTGGTTTTCCTGTGACACTGACATCATTACCTCTTGGAGACAAAGGATATTATCATTTTGTATCGGATGGAATACAAGAACTATGCAGAAAAGCTGAAATTTATCCTTGTATTTTGGACGCAGCAATATTTTCAAGCTATGACAATGTAGAATGGACAGAAGAAAACACAATATTTTGACAATGAAAAAGCCCGAACCGCTAACATGCCGCCAAACCCCATACCGGCACGCGTTGTTGACAGCTAATGAAAATTTTATAACATTAAACTCTAAACAAAAGCCGCTGCAGGTTGATAGGTTGGGCGGTGCGAGGGTTTGCGGCTTTCCGTTGGATTTCATCCTAACCCCCATGCCTTTATAAAAATAATAGATCGAATAAATCAGGGAACAGATATAGAAAAAAGCCTGATAGGGCTGTTATATCGGTAAAATTCAGAGGGCATGAATATATTACTTTTTGAAACAAATAATACGTCATTTATTTTAAATTATTCCCTATTTTCAGTCCAAAATAAACCGTTCGCGGATTCATGGGGCCGTAGATGTAGGCCGGGTCACGGTCTTTACCTGTATCAAAATCATTTTGATAAGAATTGAATATGTTTTTCATCCCGGTATATAATTGCAATGTAGCACCATTCAGCTTAATGTTATACCGGATTTTCAAACCCAGGTCAAAAAAACGCTTTGTTTTTCTGATTTCTCCTTTTTCAGGGTTAGGGATTTCCATTCCAAAATACGGGACAAGCATTTTTCCTGTATAGTTGCCTGTTGATGAAACCCCGAGTTTTGTTGTTGCCTGCCAATCCATTGTAAAATAACCATAATCCTGCGGGGTGCGGAAAAACCGTTTTTCGGCTCTGTTTCCGACCGAATCCTGTGGTTCTTTGTATTCACTGTTTTGAATGGTAAATCCTGCTTTCAATGAAAACCGGTCTGAAGGCACTGCATTCAGTTCAATATTGAGGCCCCTGACAACAGCTCCCTGGTTGGCATTTACGCGGGTATATGTGACCACTCCCAGCGAATCCGGTTCGCCAAATGTATTTGCAAAAGCATTATTCAGTTGGGTATAAAACCCTTCAGCCAGGATGCCCACAAAGACATCACCAATCCGCCTGTTAAAATCCAATGAGGCCATGTAACTGTGGCTTGTCTCCTGTTGAAGATTCGGACTGTTTTGGTGGATGATTTTCCGGGACTCAGATGACTCGATGTGCAGGTCTTCATCATAGATTTGTGGCGCCCTGTATCCTTGAGAATAGCTTATACGTGCCTGTAGATATTGTTGAATGTCGTATTTTATTGTTAGCCTGGGGCTTATTACATTGCCGGACTTATCGGCATTGCTTTCTTCGAGGTCGATGATGTTGTAATTATCGTACCGGGCGCCTGCCGAGATGTTCAGTTTGTCAAATGAGATTTCATACTGGGCGAAAATCCCGGTGGTATTGGTTGACTGGTCTGCAATGATCGTGTTTTTTTTATGTGGGATATCAGCAATCGTGTCGTTTTGAATAACCGCATTGTCTATATCAGGATACCCAAGCTTTTTGTCTTTCAGCCATGCCCCGTCATTTTCAATTCCCAGGATAACATTTGAATTCCCGAGTTTGGCATTGTACTGGGTTCCGATGGTGTATGAGAAGTCCTTTGTATTCCCATAGTCCCTTAAAGACTGGCCGGCTCCGTAATATGAATCCCGCTTAACCCGCTGTCCCGAAACATATACGGAAAACAAGTCGTAATCCCTGAAATAATGGTCATACGTCAGCGCCCCGGTGGTAATATTATGCGATACTGCTTCTGCAATGGTTGCTTCATGAAGCGGATAGTTAAACTTATTGCCTCCGCGGCGGCCTTCTTTGATATTAAAAAAATCGCCTGTTAGTTTGCTTCGGGTACCAAACCGGTGATATACCCTGGTGCCTATGGTGGTATTTGAGAGGGACGATATTTCGGAAAAATCATCGTTATTGGCATCAAACGGCTGCCTTTCCCTGTAAAAACCATACAATGACATGCCTGTTTTATTATCTGCCGATGTCAATGACGAATTAAAATTTGCTGAAAAGTCCTGTGCAGGGTCAGTGGCATTTCCCATGCCTGTCCCGGTAAACCCTTCATTAATCCCCAGCTCATACGAATTATTAATCGGGTCTTTTAATATCAGGTTGATGGTGCCGGCAATGGCATTGCTGCCATACAGGGCAGAGCCGCCGCCACGGATGATTTCGACCCGTTCAATCATGTTGGCCGGGATTAGTTCCAGGCCATATACGCCTGCCAACCCGCTAAAGATGGGACGGCTGTTTATAAGGATCTGGGAATATGGCCCTTCCATGCCATTCATTCGTACCTGGGAAAACCCGCAATTTTGGCAATTGTTTTCCATTCTCAGGCCAGGACTAAAATTCAGTCCCTCACTCAGTGTTATGGACTGGGTCTTGGCGAATTCTTTCGGGGTTATTGTGTTGACGATGACAGGCGATTCTTTCCTGTTGGTTTCGTTTCGATTGCCGGTTACAACCACTTCATCCAATCCCAGTGCATCTTTTTGTAATTCAAAGTCTACTTCTTTTGTCTCGCCTTTTTTGATGGTGATTTCAATCTCCAGAGGTTTGTAGCCTAAATAATTGGCTTTTATCACGTGTGTTCCTTCCGGTACATTGATCAATTGAAAGTGACCGGTTTCATCTGTTGTGGTGCCAATGGTTGTTCCTGTTATTTGTACTGTTGCAAAAGACAAATGTTCATCGCAATTTGAACAAACCACATGTCCGAATACATTTGCATCGGTTTTATTTTGCTTTTGTGCTTTATTTAGTTGTGCCATTGACAATAATAAAATTGTCATTAGTATTTTAATGTTGTTCATAATATCATGGGTTAAAATTAGACGGGATAAAAATAATGTATGCAATGAGCTGTCCCGGCCAGCTTATATTGCAGAGGTTATATGAGAAAAGAGGATATGATATTATAAAACAGGAGGGGCCCGGCCTTTGTTTGGACTATAAAAGGCAAGGGTATAAGAAGGAGTAGTATAAAGTGAATAAACGGCTTTTTGGAGCGTAACAAAGAAGAACAACGCTGTAAAAGCAGTAAAGAAAAGGATTTTTATGCTTTGGAAAAATAATAATTGTGTATCGGAGTGATGGTGTGATTTGAATGGCTTGGAATCACCGGATTTATTGTAGGGGTGAGCATGTAAAACAACCGTACCATCTGCCAGCTTGTGGGTGTGCAGATAAATACTTTTATTCACTATCAATGCGCCCATCATGCCTATGATAAGGTATGGGAGCAATTTAATGGTGATATGTTTGACAAGCCTTTTCATGACAGTGGCAAAAATAAATATTTTAGTTGATATTGTATTGGAATGGGTATATTTTTTTTTACGCTGTCTTCACCGGATGGGTGCCCGGCTGCGGAGTCTCATGCACG
>CAZJWE010000249.1:0-4629 GCA_964549265.1 uncultured Bacteroidales bacterium
CCTGAACAAATTGCAAGAGACCGCATTGATAAAATGCTGACAGATTCCGGGTGGACTGTTCAATCCAAAAATAAGGTTGATTTATCGGCAAGCAATGGAATAGCAGTTAGAGAATACCAAACAGATGTAGGCCCGGCAGACTATGTACTATTTGTTGACAGAAAACCTGTTGGAATTATAGAGGCAAAACGTGAAGAAGAAGGTCACAGGCTTACAGTTGTGGAGGAGCAATCAAAAGATTACGCAAATGCAAAATTGAAATACCTGCAAAACGACCCGCTTTCTTTTGTTTATGAAAGCACTGGGGTTATTACCCGATTTACTGATTTCAGAGACCCAAAACCACGAGGTAGAAACGTTTTTAACTTCCATAAACATGAGACTATTGCCGAATGGATAAAAAAGGGGGATAGCCTTAGGACAAGAATTCAAAATTTACCACAACTTGACCCAACAGGATTACGACCCGCCCAGATTGTCGCCATTGAAAACCTTGAGCAATCTTTTAAAAACAACCGCCCAAAAGCCCTAATACAAATGGCAACGGGAGCCGGAAAAACATTTACAGCTGCTACATTCATTTATCGTTTATTGAAATTCGTTGATGCCAAAAGGATTTTATTTTTGGTAGATACCAAAAACCTCGGCGAACAGGCAGAACAGGAATTTATGACATTTCAGCCGACTGATGATAACCGGAAATTCACCGAATTGTATAACGTACAGCGTTTGTCTTCGAGTTACATTGCTTCTGATAGCCAGGTTTGCATTTCGACTATACAACGCTTGTATTCCATCTTAAAAGGTGAAGAATTGGAAGAAAGTGCAGAGGAAAATAATCCGAATGAAAGTACATGGATGCAACAGCAATTAACCAAAAAACAACCTGTTCCTGTTGAATATTCTGAGAGAGTTCCCATTGAACAGTTCGATTTCATCGTGGTGGACGAGTGCCATCGCTCAATATACAACCTCTGGAAGCAGGTATTGGATTATTTCGATGCCTTTTTAATTGGATTAACGGCTACACCTGACAAGCGTACCTTTGGGTTCTTTAATGAAAATGTGGTAAGCCAGTACACCTATGAAGAATCGGTTACCGATGGCGTAAATGTGCCTTATGATGTGTATTCCATTGAAACCGACATCAGCCAAAAAGGTGAAGTTGTACAAGCTGGTTGGCATGTTGACCGTAGGGATAAACTTACACGTCAAAAACGTTGGCAACAGGAAGACGAGGATACCGAATATTCCAGAAACGACCTGGATAAAAAGGTTGTAAACCCAAGTCAAATCAGAAATATCATTAAAGAATATAAACGGGCATTAAAAGCGGACATTTTCCCTAACCGCATTGATGAAAACGGGGATTATGAAGTACCTAAAACGATTGTTTTTGCAAAAACGGACAGTCATGCCGATGACATAATAAAAATCATCCGTGAAGAGTTTAACGAGGGCAATGATTTTTGCAAAAAGGTAACCTACAAAATAGATGAAGACCCAAAATCGGTTCTAAACCGTTTCCGAAATTCCTACTATCCTCGAATAGCAGTCACCGTTGATATGATTGCCACGGGTACCGATGTAAAACCACTCGAAGTGTTGCTTTTTATGCGCGATGTGAAAAGTGTCAACTACTTTGAGCAGATGAAAGGCCGTGGTACACGAACCATTGACAAAGACAAACTTTTGCAGGTTACCCGTATGGCCAACAGTAAAACGCATTTTGTGATTGTAGATGCCATTGGAGCCACCAAATCGAAGAAAACGGACAGCCGACCATTGGAGCGTAAACCTTCGGTTGCCATGAAAGATTTATTAGGGGCTATTACAATGGGCGTTGAAGATGAGGACTTGTTTTTGTCTTTATCAAACCGGTTAATCCGGCTGGAAAAACAAATCACGGAAAAGGAAAAAAACAAACTACTGGAATATACAGGCGGTAAAAACCTGAAACAGATTACCAAAGAACTGATTACTGCTTTTGACCCAGACGCAATTGAAAATAAAGCACAAGAGAAAATTGAAAAAGTACCTGTTCAGGACAGAACACCTGCACAAGCAGATGAAGCCAAAAAAGAAGCCCAGCAGGAATTAATACAACAAGCTGCAAGTACTTTCAACGGTGAACTCAATGAGTACCTTGAAAATGTGCGAAAAGAACACGAACAAATCATTGACCATATCAACATTGATACCGTAACCAAATCGGAATGGGATTCTTTTTCGGTGGACAAAGCCAAAGAAACGGTAAAAGATTTCACTGAATACCTCGAAAAACATAAAGACGAAATAAAAGCATTGAGCATTTTCTATAATCAGCCGTATAACCGCAGGAACATTACGTTTAATATGATTAAAGAAGTAATGGAAAAATTAAAACTGGAAAAACCGTTACTGGCGCCTGATTATGTATGGAATGCCTATATGACCATTGATAACGTAAAGAAAATTCATGAATTTTCTCGATCAAAACCCAAAGACGAATTAACCACACTGGTTTCCCTCATTCGCCGTGCCTGTGGCATTGACAGTGAACTAAAGGCTTTTGATAAAACCATAGATGAGAATTTCAAAACATGGATTTTTAAACAAAATGCCGGGCAGCACAACCGTTTTACACAAGAACAAATGGACTGGCTGCGCATGATTAAAGACCATGTGGTAAGCTCTTATCACATTGAAATAAACGATTTGGATTATACCCCTTTTGATGCACAAGGCGGGCGTGGCAAAATGTATCAGTTGTTTGGTAAGGAGATGGAAGAGATTATTAATGAATTAAATGAGGTGTTGGCGGCGTAAAATTATTGATGTGGAAAAATTCAAAGGAAAATACAGGATAGAATCGAACAGGTACAAATATTGGGATTATTCATCCCCGGGTTTTTATTTTGTTACTGTTTGTATAATCAACAGGGAATGTATTTTGGGTAATATCCATCAAGACAAAATGCAATTATCGGAATGTGGAAAAATCGTGGAAAATGAAATATTAAAAATGCCGGAATACAATAACAGGACACGGTTAGACGAATGGACGATTATGCCCAACCATATTCATTTGTTAATTGAATTGACCAATGAAAAAATGGATAATACCGTGGACGTTGATTGGAACGGAAACGTGTTTTATGGGGACGGGAACGGGAACGATAACGCCGATGGTAATGATGATGGCGATGATAATGGGAACGGGAACGTAGAGAAAATTCATGAATTTTCTCTACCAACGTCCCAACCAACGTCCCAACCAACGTCCCAACCAACGTCCCAACCAACGCCCCAACGACCATGGTGGCACAACCGCGATTACAAACCAACCATTGACGAAATAAAACAATACAGGAAACAACGGCGAAAAATGATTATCCCAAAAATAATAGGCAAATTGCAAATGCAGACATCAAAACAGATAAATATATTGCGAAATACACCAGGCAACAAAAATTGGCAACCCAATTACCACGATCATATCATCCGTGACGATGCATCGTACCAACGCATTAAAAATTACATTATAAATAATCCAAAACAATGGAAGGATGATAAATTTAATAATTTTGACAATAGATAGAACAGAAAACCTATGGCAACAACCAAAATAGAATGGACAGAAAGCACCTGGAACCCGGTTACAGGATGCACCAAAATATCATCAGGCTGCAAATTTTGTTATGCAGAGGTAATGGCAAGGCGGTTAAAAGCTATGGGACAGGAAAAATATAAAAACGGGTTTAAACTCACATTGCACCCGGAAGCATTAAACGAACCTTACAAATGGAAAAAAGGAAGAATGATTTTTGTGAATTCCATGAGCGACTTGTTTCACAAAGATGTGCCCGTGGAGTATATTCAAAAGGTTTTTGGTGTGATAAAAGACAATCCGCAGCATGTTTTTCAAGTATTGACCAAACGAGCAGATATTTTGCGGTATTACGATGCCGAAGGCCTGTTAACATGGCCCCATAATTTATGGATGGGTGTAACCGTGGAAAATGCCGATTTAACCAACCGGGTTGACCATTTACGAAACACCGGGGCACGGGTAAAATTTCTTTCCTGTGAACCCTTGTTGTCGGCCATTCCCGACATGAATTTACAAGATATTGACTGGGTTATTGTAGGTGGCGAAAGTGGACGCACGCCACGCCCCATGAAACCCGAATGGGTGGAACAGATAAAAGAACAATGCCAAAACCAGAACACAGCTTTTTACTTTAAACAATGGGGCGGCACCAACAAAAAGAAAAACGGTCGGTTGTTGGACGGGAAAGAGTATAACGAAATGCCTAAACCGGAAGTTGTGTTATGAGAGAGGATTGGGTAGTATGTAGCTTTGAGGATTTGCTAAATTATGAGCAGCCAACAAAATATATTGTTAAGAGCACAAAATATTCTGATAATTATAAAACTCCAGTTTTAACTGCCGGTAAATCATTTATTAAGGGATATACAAATGAAACAGAAGGTGTTTTTAACAATTTGCCTACAATAATTTTTGATGATTTTACAACGGCAAGCCAGTTTGTTAATTTTGAATTTAAGGTTAAATCTTCAGCAATGAAGATTTTAGTGCCTGCCAGTAAATAAATTTTACATTTATGTGGTTATTGGTTTAATAGT
>CAZJWE010000250.1:0-4613 GCA_964549265.1 uncultured Bacteroidales bacterium
CAAGGGTCCTTGAAAATCCATTACAGGAAGCGTGGCATTGTTTTGTTTTGTATAATACGTACCACCTTTTGCTATGGAATGATATGTGAATTTTGAAATTCTATCTATACCATCGGTTATCTGGTTGGCCAATCCACATTTTATTGCATTATTCCCGAATTTTGTATAATAGCAGTTATTCTCGTAAGTTTTATAACTCATATACGCGGGAGCACCATCACCATTAAAATCACCGATGATATAACCAAAATATTCATGTCCGGTTGCGTCATAATAAAGATTTTGGTTATCAGATGCTGTTTTAATATATGAATTTTTATTTTCGAATAAGTGAATAGTTGGTTCAGGAGGGTAGCCTGAACCACATTGTGTAAACTCTAAAATATCATTTTTCCCATCGCCGTTAATATCAATAATCATTGTATGATGGCCTATACCTGCACAGGTAGGATTTTGAACTGCAAAATCATTGACTCCATTCGTTTCATCTCTAATCAATGAATTTGTTATGAATTTATTCCCATTTGAAATCCCTGTTTTCCATTGATATGCAGCTGGATCACTAGGATCGGAATCATCAAATATAAAATAATAGATGTCTGTTTTTCCGTCTCCATTCAAATCTCCCGTACTTACATAATCTTTAAATTCATCTGTATTATATTCTGAAAAATTTCCTGAGTTAAAAATTTCAACAAAATAATCTCCGTCATATTCATATATTTTTAAACCGCCATTTCCATCTTGTATAAAAATATCTGTTTTGCCATTGCCATTGAAATCTCCTGTTTGTGGCCTAATTTGAAACCAGTCTTTATCAATTACAGGCATTTCTAATATTTGTAAATAAACAAGATACTCAGCAAAGCCATATTCAGAATAGAATATTTTTTCAGTTTGGTTTGCCGGATCTGGCTCATCAAAAAACTTCATTACTAAGGTATTATTGTCTCTTCCATTGAATAGAATATCTGTCGATCCATTCCCATCAAAATCACCTAATAATCTCGATGCATTACAATGGCTAAATATTAATTCTTCATCGTAAAATCCTGTGCCACTAGAGTAATATTTATAATATGCACAATTCCCTACCTTTACAATAACATCTTCAAGACCGTCACCATCCAAATCGGCATTATTAACTCCTTGATGGTTTGAATGGAAGGAGCCATGTGAAATTACTTGGGAAGCAGTACTTTTTAAGGTTTTTGCTGAAGCCAGACTAAATGTTGCATTTCCGTTATTGATCATTAATTGTACCTGATCTTTGTTGTCATTAGGTATTCTTATTAAATCTGTTATTCCATCACCGTTGTAATCTCCACCATAATATTTGTATTGGTCTGTATTTAATGAAGATATATTGATGGTATTACTCAAGCCACTTCCAGTTTCATATTCAATAATCGTTGAATTAAAAGCTGTTCCGTTTTTTCCAGTTTCTGTTATTTTAACAAGTCTTGAAAAATAACAGCTATTATCGCGGTAATAATCAAAATGATATTCTCTAACTATGGCGTTTTCAGATGATATTCTGATTTTATTCAATAATAAATTGTTCTGGCCTTTGGAGCCATTTATAAAATAAGAGTTTTTATCCGCCCTTTCTTCATAAAAAAATTCAATTTCATTATAACCAGTGTTAATCCCATAGTTGGGGTTTTTTGTATATATGATTTTTTTAGGATATGCTTCTCCTTCTGACCTATTCTTAATATACTCATATTCAATAACATTCCCTTTAGGGTCGGTAATTTTAGAGACATACCAATGAATTACATCGTCTGAAGATTCAGCTAACAATCTTGCATTGCCATCTGAAGAATTTGAAAACTCCATATGAAGCCCGCCTTTTGTTTCGGCAGTAAAATACAGGGGTCCATTCCCTGATGATCCGTGGGAGATAATTTTGGTAAAACTTTCTGTTTCGGTTCTGTATTCTAGTCCATCTTCACCATAATTACTGGGTCCTCCAACACAAATTAATCTTGAACCATTAAAGGCAAACCTGTCATATTCATCAAAATCTACTTCATCAACTACTCCATCATGATATATCGTAGCAGGAGCCCTTGTAATAGCTGATATACCTGATAAACTCCAGTTAATACCTAAAATTCCATTGCCCCCCTGACTACTATAATTTAAAGCGAGTTGTGGTTGAATTCCCTCTGTTCCAGGGGGAACCTCAATAGGGATTGTATAAGTTGCAGCTCCTAAATCGGTAACATTCGTTTGTCCTTTAATCGAACCTACAACCGGGTTGGTGGTTATGTCCCTGTTATTCGGGTCAGGTTTTGATGTCAGATAATCAACATCATAAATTTGAGAATTGTCAATAGAAAAAAATACATTTTTATTTAATAATCCTTGTGCAGTATAATTAAAGCCTGGTAGTAATGTAATTTTATCCCGGGCTTTATAATATCGGCATGAAGTTATATTAGGATGGAAATTGTCTCCGTATGTAAGCTCTTTATTTTCAACAGGGCATGATTGTCCAAAGAATTGTCCAAAGACATATACTTTGGAAAAAAAGAATAACAATATATATATATATTGACGTTTCATTTGATTCTGAGTTTATTTTTAAAATGACAAACTATATCTAAGATATTTACATTTTTATCTTACTTTTTTCTCCAGTTGTTCTACTTTTTCCATGAGTTGTTGGAGAATAGCATTTTGTTCTTCGAGTTGTGTGTTTTTAGCCTGGAGTGCTTTGATTTGTTTTTCTTGTTCTATGGTATGCAGTGTGAGTTCTTCTACTTTCTCGAGTAGGAGGTTGTCCATTTGTCCTATGCTGTAGCCGTTTGTTTGGAATTCATTGGCAGAGGGCACGTTGGGCAGGTGTTTGTTTTGTTTGATGAATTCTTCTACTTCTTTAAGAGGGAGAAGTTCATAATCATCATTGAAAACATAGTCCGCTGTAGGTACTGTTTCAAGTATTTCTACTTTTTTTGCTTTTATGGTACCATCAGCATTTATAGCTTTTGTATATGATGCACCTAAAATGTTGAGTCCATTATTTACCTGCAGAGTGTGATACACGATAATGTTGCCTGTGTTTGTAATTTCCATTCTGTCTGTTGTTCCAGTCTTAAACTTTAATGTCCCCACATTCCGCCCCATTTCTATATAATCAACTGAATGATCGTTATCATATCCGATATGCAAATTGGAGCCTGTCCAATCAATAACACGACCTTTTATCTCGAGTTCATCCCACTCTCCTTTTGCAACTATTGTATTCCTGGAATTTCGTTCAGCCCCATAAATTTTCCGGTTTGAATTGTTGAAGTCTAACTCGCCATTTATCGTCACATTTTTATTTCTTGCTACACTCATGCATACTTGCTCTTCTTGTATTGCATAAAACTGAAGTTTGTCTAATGAACCATCATATCGTAATTCCATGCCTGCATTGCCACTACCATAACCGGAGGTTGCAGCTTCACGAAGTTGTAACTTCGCTGTGCCATTGTAATTGGTTCCCCGGATGATCATGGTGGTGTTGTCCGGAGAAGAAATATCTAATAAACCGTATATATATACATCTTTCTTTGTGCCTTCTGTAGTTATACTTCCATCAATCCCCATTATAGGGTTTCCATCAATATCTGAAAAATATATATAATGACTTGCCTCGCCATGTACCGGATCATTCATATGATCAATCGTTATTGCCGGCTCCCAGTTGCTTCCGGATAACGCACTAATGTTAAAAGACTTACCCATGCCAAGTTGATCGGTATTTATTTTAAACATGTCTGAAAATTTCATTTCCCCGGCCTGCAATTCTTCGATTTTTGCAATACCTTTTACATCCAATGGTGCCGAAGGGTCTTTGCCAATGCCTACCCTGCCGTTTTTATATGCAATGTGGCTGCCGTTTTTTGTCCACAAGCCAATCTGTTTGCCCTGGTGCAAGAGGGATCCGTTGAAATTTAACTCACCCTCTGCAATAATATCTCCTTTAAAAAGTGAATTTCCATTAACAGCAAACTTATATCCCTGGGTTAAATACTCTCCTGCACTATATGTAGTATTAAATCCAACTCCGGCTGAACCGTCTCCATATAGTGTCAGGGCGCTAATCCAATTTTTGTCAGCTCTAAAGTGAAGGTTTTCTTTAAAGTCTATGTATCCGTGTGTCCCTGTATGTGTGGAGAGTAAACGATTTTCCCCTTCATTAATTTCTCCAAAACCCATCCAGTTATCATCTTGCAAAAATAAGTCATCATAGATGGTAACATCCCCTGTTACATTCAAATCATGTTCAATATCCGCCTTATAAAAATAAGCACCACCACTTCCATTTTGTTCAAACTGCCCGTTTACATACATGTCATTTCCATCTAATGTAATATGATCCGGAGACGGGGTTGAAGCACCAACACTCACGTTTCCATCAAAAGTGGATGTATTGCCTCCCAATACGTCCAATCGGCCTGACGTTTTAATATTCCCAACCACCTCTAATTTTTCGGAAGGCGTAATGGTTCCAATGCCCACATTGCCTTTGGGGATATTATCTCCATCTTTTTGCGAAACCAGGATCAGGTCATCGTCTGCTTCATTCACTTCATTGGACTGGATGTAGAGGTCGT
>CAZJWE010000251.1:0-4604 GCA_964549265.1 uncultured Bacteroidales bacterium
TTATTATTAACATCTTCTGCAATGCAATTTATTACATTATTGCTAATTGAGTTAGTATCTTTGGGAAGGAATATATAACTTTTTATTTGTTTTCCATCATACCTGTTTAATCCATTTTCAGTTCCAATCCAGATAAATCCTTTATAGTCTTTATATATACATGTTGTTTTATTGGATATTAATCCATCTTCTTCTGTAATTTCTTCAAATGTAACCGGATTTTCCTGATATGTTTCTTCTATGGAGGTCTTAGCTATTACCTCCTCTGCAATATATACATTAAAGATCAACAAAAAAAGAATTATGCATTGTTTCATCTGTTTATTTTTTAATTCTTAATGGTCAGATGGAGCTCGCCATGAGTTTAATCTATTGACTTTGAGTAAATCAAATAGCTTCTTAATAATCATACTCGTGTGTGTCATTTTTTTTGTCATGGCTCGGTTCATGTTATATATATAATTTTTAAATTTAATCCGATCAAATTACATTTTTTTGGGAAATAATTAATGGTTTATCAAGCATTTTTTTATTTTCTTTTTTTATGAAGTGCACAAAATAGATTTTAGTTTTAAAAAAATATTTTTCATTATTCTATTGAGTTATATATCACAACGTTTTATAATTGGTGATTATTTCTCATACAAACACTTACTAAGTCACTATTCTTTAAATCGTTACATAACAAATAACAAAGAACCATAAAGTCGTATTGTAGATAGATTTTCAGCTACTTTTTGCCCCTGCCCTAAAGGGTTAATTAGCTGAAAATCAAGGCTCCCTTTAGGGGCAAAACATGATTTTCAGTGGACTCGAATATATTACTTTATGGACAGACTCTAATTACTATAGGGGATTTCTATTATTAAAAAAAGATAAAATAAAACAGAACAAACATACATACGATCAAGAATTTTACTACATATTCATAGACTCTCAATTTCTTTATTTTCTTTTCATATACTTGATATTCGTTCATTTTATATTTGGTTTTATTATTTACTTCTTTTTTATGTATAAATATAATATTTTATTCTTTAGTAGAGTAAACAGCAGGTGTTTTTTATTGATTTTATGTTGCATTTGTCCGTCATGTCCGCTAACTTCGTTACATTTGCCTTAAAATTGCTTTTTAAAATTGAGCTTTTTAGATGTTGAGTTGTTGAGCTTGGGTGTTTGAGTGTTTGGGGCTTCGCAAGTCCTGTGATCGAACATGATGATCCAACCATTTGGGTTTAGAGTCAATCAATATAAAAACAAAAAGCTGTTGGCTTCAACCAACAGCTTTTTGTTTTAAATCAAATGGTTTTTAATTTATTATTAATTGCTTTTTTGCAATTTTGTCATCAGCTATGATTTCAATGACATAAAATCCGGTTTTAATATTTATTTCTGATAATTTTATTTCAAAATCATTTGCATTAAAGGTCTTTTCATAGATGTTTGATCCTGTAAGATTAAGTATTCTCACATTTACACTATTTTTAATCGTTCCGGTTGTAATGTTTAATACATCCCCTTTGTTTGGATTCGGATATATATTAACATCCATCTCTGATCCGGTATGATCTGCTATTCCCTGTGAAGGAATAAAATTGGCAGTAATACTCATATTTTGATTAATTACTACATTTTGTCTGTTAATTGAATAGTCGAATAAGTTGGTATCGCCTGACCAATGTGAAAACGCGTAACCAGAGTCTGCAATAGCCAATATATTGACTTCTGTACCTTCAAAATACTCTCCTCCATCCGGATTTAATTTTATCGTTCCATTGGTTGCGCTCGTTGTTACATTATAAACAGGCCTTAATGGGAAATTAGCGGTTATTGTTTTGGTTTCATCCATTGTAATGGTTATGGGATTGGTTGAATCGGTTATGCTCCCTGTCCATCCTGAAAATTCATAAATTTCTGCATCACGGACTGCAGTAAGTTGTACTTCCTCGCCAGGATTAAACTGGCCTCTTGAAGGTTGACGATAGACTTTTCCATTTATAGATTCAATATTCAATGTATAAGTATGCGTGGGGGTATAATTGGCTGTTGCTGTTATATTTGAATCCATTGTTATTTCCACAACATTTGAGTCGCCTGTAATGTCTCCAGACCAATGTGAAAAAACATAGCCTAATTTATCTTCGGCCACAACAGGAACAATCTCCCCTTTCCGATATAAATGGCTTGCAGGATGAACTTTGCCATTTGCTGCTGTAATGGCTAATTTATAAAATTGTAAGACGCTGTCGGTAGCACCAGCTTCCCAGGTTGGTTTACCATATTCATATGCCCCGATATCCGGGGCATCTTTAACCAATCCATTATAAGGCAAGACATTTATTCCGCTATCAATGACTTCTGTTGCATTTGCTGTAAGTGTAAAATCACCATTGGCTGCATCTGTGAAGTAATTATTATTATTTGCCGTACTCATGCTGAAATTATGGTTTATTACTGCAAAGTCTCCGAAATCATCAATGTCAGATGCTATATTGTTTTGAACATAGACTTCTTTATCCTGCAAATGGACTCCTCCAATATCTCTCCAATTAGTACTATGCTGTAATGTGTTATTATATACCTGCACATAGCTACATGCATTTAGCATTATAGGGCTCCACACATTATATATCACATTATGGTCAACGATTAATTCTGCGGGATAGTCTGTCGAATCGCCGATTTGTATGCCATAATCCAAATATATACCTATCTTCAGCCAATCAGGAGAATCATACATGATGTTATGGTCTATTCGTAACCCATGTGTATTTTTGCTTCCATCAATAATACCGGCATCATGCACACGGGTAATGCAGTTAAATAGCCTGTTATGATGAATCCTGGCCTGTCCATACGTTACTTCTTCGGCATGCATATTCAGCCCCCTGATACTGATCCCACAATGGGGTGTGTTGTATATGGTATTATATCCAATATTGTGATTTACAGAAGGGGCGCGTCTGTATCCGGTACTGAATGCCCCTAATTCATTAAGATTATAATTCACGTCATGAATAATACAATTTAAAACGCTGTTGCTGTTACCCAATACGGTTACTCCTGCCACATTACTATACACAATACTACTGTTCTTCAATACATTGTTTGAACCGGAAATAATGATTCCTGAGTTGTGCGCCCATTGTTGCTGAAAATCCCCAGATGCATCGTCACTATGGGTAACGTATTTTACATTGAGGTTATCCAATACATTATTACTGCCCGCTGCAATGTCTGTTCTTTCATTGTAATTATCATCTGTAGTTATAGAGGTGGCAAACAGATTTATATCCTTTATGGTGACATTGCTGAATGTGCCGCCGCTATCAGGTCTGAATGCAAAAGGATATTTTTTTGCTTCCACAAGATTGCTTTCTCCGAGGGATGAAGCCGGAGCTCCTCCGTCTGGCATTTTAATAAATAATGTATCATTGTGTTTCCACCATTCGCCGTTTGAAAGCAGTGCTGTAACTCCACCGGTAGCAGCAACACCTTCCGGTGTTGGGTTAAACAGATAATATTTACTTCCTGCAGCGATGGCCCAATTATCACAATCTTTGTAGCGTCCTGCTCCAAATGCACGTACACGTATTTTTCCGTCAACTATTTCAATGGTTTCGGTCTTTCCATGGCCATCCATCCTGCAATCAGGATTAGACAGGTTAATAAAAATATGACCACCTTCCCAAAGGGCAGTATCTTGTTCTGCATCAAACTCAAAATCTGTGATTTCTCCGGTGTTTATATTAATTTCTTCCACACCATTCATTTCTGCCATAACAGGAGATAATACATAATCGTCGTTTGTTTGGTCGGGCCAACGCGTTAAATATATCATTTTTTCATCAACAAATATCTGATTGGTTTGGTCGGTTTCATTTATATCCCAATCCATAATGGTTTTGTACACACCATTGCCTACAGGTGTCCAACTTAATAAAGGTTCGGTACCTTTGATTAATACAGAATCGTTTCCATTGGGTTGTATGGTAATATTATTTACTCCTAATCTTACCTGTTCCCGATAGGTTCCATCATGAATAATAATAACATCTCCGGCAGATGCATCATCAACCGCAGCCTGGATGGTTGTGTACGTTTGCCCCTGCCCTACATGCCTGTCAGCAGAATATACTCCAATCATAGTAAAAATCAATACTCCAATAAAAATACTTTTTTTCATAAATCAAAAATTTAATAATTACACAAAATGATTAAACCAAATGCTTTTTTTATTTGCATTGGATTATTTAACTTTCAAATATACGATTATTCTGTTTTTTCGATAGGATAGTTTTGAAGCATTTTGGGTAATTATGTAACATAAACGTTTTAGGTGTATCTTAATTGGACTGTGTTAAGCTTTTGTTCTGTACTTATAATAATAAAAAAGGGCTGTTCTACCTATTTCTGATTTAATTTATAAACTACCAAAAAAAAGTTTGAACAGCCCTTTTTATTACTGAAAGTATTTTTATTGGATTATTAACCTTTCTCTGAATATTCCTTTTTCAGAAGATATTTCGAGGATATAATATCCATCCTGAATATTATTTAGTTCGGATAATGGAATAATTATATTATTTTGAGTATACTTTTCT
>CAZJWE010000252.1:0-4598 GCA_964549265.1 uncultured Bacteroidales bacterium
TTGCCACTTCGTGGCGCAAAAATAGAGAATATTTTTCTATCCACCCTAATTTTATCATGATCCCTTCTTTGGGCAGTAGATACTGCAATAATACTTCTATTTCCATTCAGCAAAAATAGGTAAACTTTTACTACCAACCCGAATCTTTCATTGATCCATGAACAGCTCCACTTTCTTTGAGCATTTTTTGTTTCCATTGCTTCCTCACACTATCTGAATTCTAAATTCTTTTTAAAAAAACCAAATTATATCATTTAGCACTAAGCAAACTTTTAGCTCTTTTCACTTTTCACTTCTTAGCTATATTCCTTTAACTTTTGGCTATCCATAACCGTTACCTTTTTTTGTTGTATCTTTATAACTCCTTCTTTTTGCATTTCTACCAGAACTCTGGATAATGAAGGCCTGGTAACCCCAAACATCTCGGCAAAATGCAAATGTGAATGAGGTAGAACAAACGGATTCTCGTTTTTAGATAATTCAAGGAAATAATTTGCAAGTTTTGCTTTGATGGTTTTAAACGACAAAAAATAAAATCGTTCTGTTAAAAATTGCGCACGAGTAGATACCACATCAAGAAAGTTTTTTAAAAACACACTGCTCTTATTCATCAATTTTATTAACGAGGCTTTAGGGATATACATGATTTTCACATCACCAATAGACATGATATCTACCGGAAATTTATTCTTTTTACCAAAAATAAATGCCGGCGCCAAAGGCCGCACGGCTTTAATATCTTCAATTTTCAAAACCCTGCCGGAAGCATCCAACATTTCCCCTTTTACGGTACCTTCCAATACAATCAATAAAAAATTACATGGCTCATTTCCGGAAGCTATAAGATTTGCATCCTTATAGCTTCTTATTTGAAAAACAATATCCTGCATTATATGTTCAATCTCTTGCTCACGCAACCCTTCAAATAAAGGAGATTTTGATAATGTAGCCGGAATATTCATGCTAATGGTTAATGGTTAAGAAATCCTTTAAATCAACGTCATCTGGTATATTCAGCTGTATTATTATCATTATTCAATACATTTTAATTCTTACATCAAAGATACTAAACTTTTCACTACTTTACTGGCTTATTGACATGGTTAATAAAATTGCCCGCTAACAATTCTATAACTACTTAAAGTCATAAAGCCCGTAGGAACAGCATCCCCTCCCTCATGCTAATATCCACACCAAACAAATAAACAGGCAAATCAGAATGCAGGGCATTAAAAGCTGAAAGAAGAAAGTAAGCTCAAAGGTACAACCATGCACAAACTCCTACTCAACTTCTAAACTTCTCAACTTCTCAACCTCTCAACCTCTAAACTTCTAAACTTCTAAACTTCTCAACCTCTAAACTTCTCAACTTCTCAACCTCTAAACTTCTCAACTAAAAAAGCCCTTATGTAACATATGTTACACTTCATAATATAAAAAGGCATTATTATTGTACTAAAATAAATTATGAAAATTATGAAAAGACAAATCATCAAAATAGACGAAAATAAATGCAATGGATGCGGAAACTGCATCCCAAATTGCCATGAAGGTGCTTTGCAAATGATAGATGGGAAGGCCCGGCTTATTAGTGACCTCCGGTGCGACGGATTGGGTGCCTGCATCGGTGAATGCCCGGTAGGGGCTATCTCTTTGGAAGAAAGAGAAGCAGCTCCGTATGATGAAATTGCAGTGATCAAAGAAATGATAAAAAAAGGAAAAAACACTGTCATAGCCCATTTCAATCATCTAAAACAGCATGGTGAAGATGCCTATGTGAATCAAGGATTTACATATTTATGGAAACATGAAGATGAGCTTGATTTTTCCATGAACGAAATCAGTGAAGAAGTCCATGGACCGGTAAAAAATAAACCGAAGCAAGAAGATGACCTTGCCGAAACATTGAAATGCGGTTGTCCGGGTACAGCAGAAAAAGAATTCAAGCTTAAAGACACGAAAGCGATGCATGATGTTCCAACAGTCGGCCAGACTTCACAATTAACACACTGGCCGGTTCAATTGCATTTGGTAAATCCTTCGGCATCTTTTTTTGCCCATGCCGATCTTTTGCTTTCAGCAGACTGCGTTGCTTATTCATTGGGAGATTTTCATGCCAATTACCTGAAAGGAAAAGCCTTGAGCATAGCCTGCCTAAAACTCGACAGCAATAAAGAAGTGTATCTTCAAAAACTCATAAGCATGATTGATGACGCTAACATCAATACCATTACAGTCATGAAAATGGAAGTACCATGTTGCAGTGGTATTTTAGAATTAGCAAAACAAGCAGTCAATGAGGCTGGCAGGAAAGTACCTGTTAAATCAATTACTGTAAGCGTACAGGGCGAAGTCATGGATGATGAATGGATTTAAATCATGAAATACAGTGGCTCATGCCATCTCTATTAAATCAATCTACGATATAATATTGTTCAAATAAAAATTAATAAACAACAAATTATCTATTAACAATTTAAAATTTAACACTATGGATGCAAAAATGTTTTGTTTTCAATGCCAGGAAACCTCTAAAGGAACCGGCTGTACATTAAAAGGAGTATGTGGTAAACTTCCCGAAGTAGCCAATGCAAAAGACCTGCTTATATATTCCCTGAAAGGATTGTCTATTTTAACGACAAAAGCACGTGAATCCAGCTACCAGATAGAGGATTCGATCAATAGATTTGTATTAAACAGCTTATTCATAACCATTACAAATACAAATTTTGATGACAAAGCCATTCTCGAACAGGTAAAAGAAGCTCTTAAAATACGTGATGACCTTAAAGAACGCCTGATTGAAAAAGGGATTATACCGAGAGGACAGTCTATGCATGATGCAGTAACATGGTCACCGGAAACAGATGATGATTTAATTGCTAAATCTCATGAGGTGGGTGTGTTACAAACAGAAGATGAAGACATCAGGTCGTTACGTGAGTTGATCACCTATGGCGTAAAAGGCATATCGGCATACGGCGAACATGCTCATACATTAGGGTATAAAGATGAAAACATCTACAGTTTCATGCAAAAAGCCCTTGCTGCTGTCACAGACGATTCGCTTTCTGCAGATGAGTTGACCAACCTGGTATTAGAAACCGGGAAGAATGGTGTGGAAGTGATGGCCCTGCTTGATAAAGCCAATACATCCACCTATGGGAACCCTGAAATATCTAACGTAAATATCGGGGTGCGCAACAATCCCGGAATCCTTATTAGCGGGCATGACCTGAAAGACATGCACGAACTACTTGAACAAACCCAAGGTACCGGTGTTGATGTATATACACATAGTGAAATGCTGCCTGCGAATTATTATCCTGCATTTAAAAAATATGATCATTTTGTAGGAAATTATGGTAATTCATGGTGGAAACAAAAAGAAGAATTCGAGACCTTTAATGGCCCTGTCTTTTTCACAACCAATTGCCTTGTTCCTCCAAAAACCGATGCGGGTTACCTCGATAAGGTTTACACTACCGGGCCTGTTGGTTATCCGGGATTTAAACACATCCCTCCACGAAAAAACGGTGAACCTAAAGACTTTTCTGAAATCATAGAACAGGCAAAGCAATGCAAACCGCCCCAAGCCATAGAAGAAGGTGAAATAGTTGGTGGTTTTGCCCATCACCAGGTCATACAACTGGCTGACAAAATTGTAGATGCAGTGAAACAAGGCACCATTCGAAAATTTGTTGTGATGTCAGGATGCGACGGGAGATTCAAAAGCAGGGAATATTATTCCGAATTTGCTAAAAAACTGCCTAAAGACACAGTAATCCTTACCTCCGGATGTGCAAAATACAGATATAACAAGCTGAATCTTGGAGACATCAATGGCATACCACGCGTATTGGATGCCGGGCAATGCAATGATTCCTATTCATGGGCTGTGGTTGCACTCAAATTAAAAGAAATATTTGAAGTGAATGACATCAATGAACTCCCTATTGCATTCAATGTGGCCTGGTACGAACAAAAAGCTGTGATTGTACTGTTGGCACTCCTGTCGCTGGGCATTAAAAATATTCATGCAGGCCCGACACTGCCTGCGTTCCTTTCACCAAATGTCAAAAATGTTTTAATTGAAAAATTTGCCCTGAGTGGAATCAATGCAGTAGATGAAGACATTAAAGAATTGGTAGGATGACTGGATAATTTTAAATCACATATAAACTATTTTTCCAACCCCCATAAACAAATTGCAAGTTACCATTAAATTCGTGGTAGAACCAAATATAAAGATTGGAACATTTTTTGCTGTAAATTTTATTTTTGTGAATAAAAAATTTGTGTCTAATAATAAAAAAAGGAGGAATTATGTCTATATCAAAATTATGGATCGAAGACGGATGTACATCTTGCGGATTATGTGAGGAAATTTGCCCTGAAGTATTTGAACTTCAAGACGTAGCTGTAATTAAAGAAGGGGTTGATTTTAACGATTATGAAGAGGGGATTAAAGAATCTGCTGATAGCTGTCCGGTTGAAGTGATTCAATACGAAGAATAATATTTAGTGTTTGTTCCTTCATGTTCGCTAACTTCGTTACGCTTGCCCCAAAATTGCTCATTTACTTCAGTAAACTGCGC
>CAZJWE010000253.1:0-4586 GCA_964549265.1 uncultured Bacteroidales bacterium
TTTACGCTGTCTTCACCGGATGGGTGCCCGGCTGCGGAGCCTCATGCACGAGATTTCCCCAATAAGTTTGTGCTATATTTTTGTCATGTGTATGTGATGTTGTGTTTAGTTGTTGAGTTTACCCGGGAAAAAATGGATTGCAGTAAGCCAAAAGGTTTATTAATTGTTTTTTATGTTGATTCCTATCGTTTTGCGATGAATTTTTAGGGTTAATCATGCAGCACCAACTGTTTTGAGCTTTGAATTTGGGATTTATTTGGGATTTTGTTTTTTGAACTTTGGATTTTTCAGTGATTCCTGAAAATCCAATTTGTTATATTTATCAACCACTTCTTAGAATTGAGCCAAAGGGTTTTAAAAGTAGTTACATAAGAGAGCCAAAACAGATAGGGTGGAAGATGGGACTCGAACCCACGACCCCTAGAACCACAATCTAGTGCTCTAACCAGCTGAGCTACATCCACCATTTAATTATATTCAATCTGAACGGAGCACAAAATTAAAATATTTTTTTTATGTATATATAAAAATTATGATTTATTTATTTGTTTGTGTTTTTGAATTGTATAATTAAATGAAATGAAATGATGATATTGAATGATTATTTCATTTATTAATAAATAGAAATAAGATGATTGCAAATGCCTTGTTTGGTTGTAAATGGATTTGTAATTATTTTTATGGGTTCTACCACGAATTTAATGGTAACTTGCAATTTGTTTATATATTTAAACAGTATTTTAGGTCCTGTAAAAATATTTAATCACTAAAATAAGGGCAGTACTTTGTTTATGCAATAGAATGTAAAGTAATGTTGATTACTTTTTGACAATTTATTTTAAATTATTATTAATTTTCTATTAAAAATGCTTAATATTGTGGTGATTACTTTAAAAGGACTCAACCAAATTATTAAACACACATAAACATTTATAATTACTTCATTATTATTTAATTTTGACTTAAATATTAAAAATTTATGAATAATATTTTAATTGCTAACAGAGGTGAAATTGCTGTAAGAATCATTGAAACAGCAAAAAAGATGGGCATTAAGACATTTGTGATCAAGACTGCTAAAGAACCTTATGCACTTTACCTTGAAAAAGCTGATGAAATAATAGACAGAACCGAAAACATAGAAGGCGTCCCGGAATTTTTGGATATTGAGGGGCTGCTTGGAATAGCAAATGAACATAATATTGAGGCCATTCATCCCGGCTATGGATTTTTAGCAGAAAGCCCTTATTTTGCCGAAAGGTGTGAAGAAGAGAATATCATTTTTATTGGCCCGTCTCCTGATGCTATTTATAAAATGGGGAATAAAACAATAGCCAAGCAAATTGCAACCACCAATAATGTTCCTTTACTCAAAGGCAGTTATGGAAGTGTCAGCTCAGAAAAAGAAGCTGTTGAAATAGCTGAAAAAATCGGTTTCCCTGTAATATTAAAAGCTGCATCAGGTGGTGGAGGCAGAGGCATGAGAATTGTAGAGTCACCGGAAAACATGAAGAAGATGTTCCGCATGGCTACAGACGAAGCACAAAAAGCATTTAACGACCCGTCTGTGTTCATCGAAAAATATGTTAAAAATCCACGTCATGTGGAATTTCAGATTTTGGCCGACACACATGGCAATATGGTTCATCTGGGGGAAAGAGAATGTTCAATCCAGCGTAAACATCAAAAATTAATAGAAGAAGCACCGTCTACAGCTTTAAATGAAAGTTTAAGAAATAAAATGGGACAAGCTGCTTTAAAAGTGGCCAAAGCTGTGAACTATCAAAATGCCGGAACAGTAGAGTTTTTACTGGATGATGAAGGAAATTTCTATTTTATGGAAATGAACACAAGGATACAAGTAGAGCATCCTGTTACAGAGGAGGTTACAGGAATTGACCTGATTGAACAGCAAATCAGGGTTGCAAGAGGAGAAAAACTTCCATTTGCCCAGGATGATATCAAAATAAAAGGATGGGCCATTGAATGCCGGATCAATGCTGAAGACGTGCAATCAAATTTCTCTCCTTATTTAGGGATTATTGAGAAAGTGAAACACCCTACCGGCAAAAATATCCGGATTGATACAGGCATTCAGGAAGGTGCTGAAATAACTCCTTACTACGATTCAATGATATCCAAATTGATCTGCTATGGAGAAGACAGAAAAAGCGCTATATCAAATTCGCTTTCAGCTCTACGGAAAATCAAGATCAAAGGATTAAAAACCACTATTCCATTTTGTAAAGCAGCTTTAAGTAGCAAAGCTTTCAGAAATGGTACACTCAATACTTCATTCATTGAAAATGAGTTGGATCCTGTATTTTATCAGGAACCCTTTGAAGAATTATTGGCTGCTTACTTTGCCACCTACAGTTTTGCAAAAGAACTTAAAATTGAGCAGGATATGGTTGTAGACTATAATAAGGGCAAAGAGCTTGATCCGTGGGTGTTAAATAAACGCCTCAAGTCAATATAATTTTATTATTTAATGCTTTTAAAACCTAAAAAAGATGAACGAAATCAATGATATGAACAGTGAAATTTTAGAAGGAAGATATATTGCATTGAACCAGGGTGGAAACAAGTACCAATTTGATATTAAAGAAGATGGTTCAACCGATATGAACGGCTCACCCATGGATGTGAAAATTGATACCGAAAATGACGGGATGACCTATATTAAATATAAAAACAGGAAATACCCTATTGAAATCATTGAGAAAAACCAAAATAAATATCATATTTTAATCAATAATGTGAGTTATAGTTTTTCGGTTGAAACTCCTACATCGTACCGCCGGAAGAAATTTCTCAAAAAGACTAATAAAGATTCCAAAGATAAGTATTTACAAGCGCCTATGCCTGGAAAAATTGTCGAAATCATGACTGAAGAAGGAAACGAAGTAAAAGCAGGTGATGCTGTTATTATTTTAGAGGCTATGAAAATGCAAAATGAAATTTCCATTGCACAAGCCGGAAAAATAAAAGATATTAAAGTCCAGCCCGGTGATAATGTAATGAAAGATGATGTTTTAATCGAATTGGAGATGTAGTAATTTGTTTTCTTAAGCCCTTCTTTGAGAGTTGTTTATGGTTGTGTATTCAGGCTTTACTCGGTTGTGATGTAAAATAAATGTTATTTTTTTTGCTTTTTATGTGGATTTTTAATAATTTTATGTTAATTTTCTGCAAAGTATAAATAATATTTATTAACTTTTAGCGCTTTGTCTATATACACTTGACATGAAATGATAACTTAATCTGAGAAGGTATGTATAAAACAAAATATTTATTTATTATTATCAGCATCTTTCTATTAAGTATTACTGCAAGAAGCCAACAGTTGCCGGTATATACTCAATATAAATTAAATGAAGCGGTTTTGAACCCTGCAGCAGCAGGAGCTCATGGATATACCACATTTAATATTACTGCACGCGAGCAATGGCTGAGCTTTGAAGGTGCACCCGGTACATATACACTCAGCGGACAATGGCGTCTGTTAAGAAGGAGTACAAGAGTAAGTTCAGGTATACTGGGAATTAAACGATTACAAAAAAGCAGAACAGGAAACGTTGGATTAGGCGGGGTTATATATACAGACAAAAATGGCGCTGTGAGCCGTACAGGATTCAGTTTTGCCTATTCTTACCATATAAGTTTATATCAGTCTCAATTATCATTTGGGGTTGCCATCACAGGATACCAGTTTAAAATAGATAAAGATAAACTGTCATTTAATGATCCGGAAGAAGATGGTGGTTTAAATATTGAAGAATACACCAAACCATTATTTGCACCGGATGCTATTTTAGGTGTTTATTATATTTCAAAAGGGTTTTACGCAGGTTTATCAGTTGACCAATTATTTGAATCGGGGAAGAAACCGGAGGAGAATAATTTCACTATAGGAGGTAATAAAAGTTTAAGGGATGGATACAATATGCAGAGGCATTATAGCTTTTTGGGAGGATATAAATTTGAAGCATGGGTAGATTATGTGATAGAACCTTCCGTTTTAACAAAGTTTAGTTGGGTTGATAAAAAGACATTTGGAGGATTCCGTTTACAACCCGATTTGAATATAAAAGTATATTACAGGAACGATTACTGGGGAGGGTTGGCATACAGGATTTCAGGAATAACGAAAGCTGAAAGTTATTATCCTGGGACCGGTGATCTGGTAGTGATGGGAGGTGTCCGGTATGATGATTTTTATATTGCATACAGTTTTGATTATAATTTAAGCAATATTCAAAGTTACAGCTTTGGTTCACATGAATTAAGCCTTGGCATCAGAATTGGTTCCGACGCAGGTAAACAAAACTGGAGATACAGATATGGAGGCAGGTAGAAACCCCTTTCAAGGCAGAGCACTTTGAGCCGTAGACGTTACTTTTTTACAATACAAACTTTCCGGTGTGAATGAACTGTTCTCGGATTGGTTAATAGTGGATCATATTAAGATTCGGGTGGATTATGCGTAAATCATTGGGATCATAAAAATCAGGTTTGACTAAAATGTATTTATTGGGCTGAAAGCCCTATTTATTTTAACCCGATGGCAACGCCTCGGGATATAT
>CAZJWE010000254.1:0-4583 GCA_964549265.1 uncultured Bacteroidales bacterium
TGCCTTGCATCTTATTCATTATATTTGTTTTTTGAAAGAAAGGAATTAATAGAAGCCCCCTATAGTGAAATTATTACTTCAACGGAAATGGGTATATAGGAAAAAGAATTATGGTGTTGTCATGGCTGCCAAAGGCAATAAAAAAGTCAGATGGTATCAATCTTTTTCATAAAAAAAAGCCACATTAAAAAAATGTGGCTTTTTTGGAATGTATTTACAAAAACGACAAAGACTATAAATCTATGTTTAAATCTATTTCATCATATATACTGACAGAAAAAGAAGAACTAAGGGTCGTATCGGTTTCATTATATACTAATGTATAATAACGTTCGGTAGGGACATTAGTGAGAATAACCTCTCCATTTGTATTTGTACTACCTGATACAACCGTATAAGGAATTAATTCTGAATAAGATCCGGAGTAATATTCTGCATAGTCATCCGTACGGATTAGTTTTACATTAGCATTGGCTACCGGATCGTCATTCCAATAATCTTTTACATCAACAGTAACGGTACCTACATATTCTTCAACATTAATTGACAAATCTTTTGTTTTGCCAGTCAGAATCTGTATGCTTTTATCTATCTGGAAAATATTACCATTTGCAGAGACATCTTCACAATAAATGGAATAAGTTCCTTGTAACAGATCACCAAAATTAACGGCCCCGCTGCTGTTTGTTTTAAGCCTCTCAACACGACTCATGCCATCATAAAGGTCTACGATCTGATCTGCAATGGCATTTCCGGAGCCATCTTTAAGTGTGACACTTAAGGTTCCGCTTTCAATGTTTTTTTGATTAATGGTAATTTCATCAGGGAATTCTGTTTTTTCATCTTTTTCGCAAGATGTTAGGGCAGTAAATGCCAGTAAAACTAAAATTAGCGTTTTTGAAATAATTGATTTTTTCATTGTAATATTTTTAATTAAACATTTAAAATTTGTTAACAAATTTATATTTTTTTTTTTTAATAACAAAAATTTATATTATCAATTTTTGTTTCTTTGCTTTTATTTGACAAAAAGAACATTATGTATGCTATAATTATTACGGTTGGTGATGAATTATTAATGGGAGACATCATTGATACCAATCGTTTATTCATTACAGAAAAACTTTTAAGTAAAGGAATACTAATCAAGCGCGCCATTTCAGTCCCTGATGAAAAAAAAGAATTGTTTGGTGTAATAAAATCTTCTTTGTCTGATGCAGATATCGTAATCCTGACCGGAGGGCTGGGGCCTACAGATGACGATGTTACAAAACCTGTGCTTTGCGAGGTGTTCAATACTTCGTTGCAACAAAATGAACAGGTGCTTGAAAATATTAAACAAGTCCTGTCTTTTAAAAACAAACCGCTGAACAAACGTAATATTGAACAAGCAAATGTTCCTTCTGCTGCAAAAGCTATTAATAATCCCAATGGTACAGCCCCGGGACTATGGTTTGAACAACATAACAGAATATTGGTTGCCCTTCCGGGTGTGCCTTTTGAAATGCAGGCAATGTTTTATAATGATGTACTACCCAAGATCGTCAAAAAATTTAAGCCTACTCCTGTTGTTATTAAAAAAATTTTATTACAAGGGATCAGCGAATCTTTGTTGGCTGAGAAACTAGAACCATTTGAGCAGAAATTGCTTCAAAATATAACTCTTGCATACATGGCCTCTCCCGGAACCATTAAACTCAAACTTTTAGCCAAAGGAAACGATGAAGTCGCTTTGCAAGATGATATGAAACAGCAAGTTGCTATCCTAAATGAGTATGTTGGAGAATATGTATATGGATATGACGACGATACCTTTGAAGAAATTACCGGCAATCTTTTAAGACAGTATCATAAAACTTTATCTGTTGCCGAAAGTTGTACAGGTGGCAACATTGGAAGACTTATCACATCTGTATCCGGCAGTTCGGAATACTTCAATGGAGGAATTGTAGCTTATAGCAATGATATTAAAAGAAATATATTGGGAGTGCGCGATGCAACACTTGATAAATATGGTGCTGTAAGTAATCAGGTGGTGAGGGAAATGGCCGAACGAGTCAGGAGTAAATTCAAGACGGATTATGCAATTGCTGTTTCAGGTATTGCAGGCCCTTCGGGTGGAACCAATGAAAAACCTGTTGGAACAACATGCATTGCAGTCATAGGAAATCATCATACGTTTATCAAAAAATATATTTTCGGAAACGTGAGGATTAGAAATATCCAACAAGCTTCATATACAGCTTTGCACGAACTTATCAAACTTATTAAATCCGAAAATCCATGAAAAAAATTGTTAAAATTTTTCTGTTGGTTCGATTACAAAACCTTATAATAATTTCTTTAACTTTATATTTGATGAGGTGGTTTGTTCTGTATCCTCTGTTAACTGCCAATGATATTGTATTGCAATTAAGTAATACGAATTTTATGATTATTACAATGGCTGTTGTATTGATAGCCGCCGGAGGGTATGTGATCAATGATTTCTTTGACCGTCCTATTGATCAGATCAACCAACCGGGGAAAGTCATTATAGGAGAACATATATCACCCCGCACTACGCTTTTGCTGTATATTCTGTTGTCTGTTGCAGGAATTATCCTGGGAACATCCGTTTCATATCATTTACAACTTCCATCCCTTTCCCTTATTTATTTTTTTATAGCAGTCGTTTTGTTTTTTTACTCTTATAAAATTAAAACAATATTTCTTGCAGGGAATATTGTTGTAGCAGCATTGACAGCACTCGTTCCTTTAATGGTTTTAATGTATGAAATACCTCTATTAAAAAAGTCATATTCCACCATGATTGCTCAACATAATATTGAATTCAGTAATATCATTATAATTGTGGGTGTCTTTTCGTTCTTTGCATTTATTACTAATTTTATCCGTGAAGTCATCAAGGATTTAGAGGATTTTAAAGGGGATCAACAAACAGGGAGGAAGACGATGCCATATGTTTTAGGTGTTTTCTGGTCTAAAACAGTTGTGGTTGTATTTACTTTGTTGGTCATTGCTGTAATGTTATATATTTACTTTACTTATTTACAAACTATTTCTTTGAACCAACATGATTATCTTACATTGATTTATTTTGTATTGTTTATCATTATACCATTACTTTTAATGATGTACTTACTGTTAATCTCAAAACGAAAATATGTGTTCAGGATCACCGGGAATATTGTAAAATTTGTCATGGTTTCGGGTTTACTCTATTCCATTCTATTTTCAATTATAATTTTAAAAACTTTTTTAAATAAATAGATACAATGCTACTTCAGGAAAAAATAAACCGATTTAATGTGATTCTCTGTTCCGGTTCGCCCAGGAGGCACCATCTTTTAAATGAGATTGGAATCCCATTTACAATTGTAAAAGACAATGATTTTGATGAGTCTTATCCATCCACAACAGACGTATATCAAGTACCTGTTTATTTAGCAGAAAGCAAGTCCGGTCAAATAAATTTTATTGAACAAAAAAATAATTCGATTATTATCACGGCAGATACAGTTGTTATTCTTAATAATACGATAATAAATAAACCCGAAGACAGGGAAGAAGCATTACAAATGCTCCATACATTGTCTGGTAATAAGCATGAGGTTGTAACGGGAGTGTGTCTTAAAAGCTCCTCTCACAAAAAATCATTTTATTCTTTAACAGAAGTATATTTCAGAACATTAAGCAATGAAGAAATAATTTATTATGTAGATCATTACAAACCTTATGATAAAGCAGGCAGTTATGGAATACAAGAGTGGATAGGGTATATAGGCATTGAAAAAATAAATGGTTCTTTTTTTAATGTGATGGGCCTGCCTGTAGAAAAACTGTATGTAGAATTAGATAAATTTATAGCATAATTCACAAATGTACCCAACATGTATCAATACCTTGATATGAAACAACATAGAGGTGAGTTTACATATGTCACCACCATTGTTTGTTCTTTTTCTTAACTTGTAAATGCTAATATACAGTTAACTTAATATTTTTGGCATACACCATTTAATTAAAGTAATAGTTTAAGTGAAATATTACTTTTCGATAAAATTTAAATCAAATACAAACATCTTATTGATGTTATTAAATTAATATCAGAATATTAGACAAATTTAAATAAGTATTGCTTCAAGTCAAATGTTTGGATCATAATGTTCAATAATGAGGCTTGTGAATGCCCAAAAACAACGTTTACTGATGTAAATGAGCAATTTTTTGGGAAGCACAACGAAGTTAGCGTACATGATGAAACAAACACTAAGAGTGCTCTAATCATTGATCCGGATTAACAAAGCCCTTAAATAAGCTTAATATTGATAAAAATCAAAAGCATAATAGAAGATACTGAGTATTAAAACAGATTATAATAAAAAATGAATATACATCTGAAATCTAAAACTGTAAAGTTTACAAATGTATCACCAAAAGGCAAGACTTTATTTACAAACATACCTTATCTATAAACTACAAACCACATAAAGGTGACATATGTAAACAATAATGTATTTTGTATTCTATTCTGATTTGTATATATTTGTAAACAAAAAGATGAACCGAGCCATGACAAA
>CAZJWE010000255.1:0-4550 GCA_964549265.1 uncultured Bacteroidales bacterium
AAAGCCGCCTGGAATGATACCGCCATATTTTTTCTAGTAAAAGTAGAAGATGATATTGTTTATGCACATGACCATTGGGCAGCAGATGGAGTGGTATTGTATTTCCGCTTTGGAGGAAAAGAAATAGTGGAATCAAATATTTATAATTATCAAGACAGTGGTGTTTACCAGGTTGCTTGCAGGTTAACAGAAAGTGGTTTAGCAAAACAAGGCAGTTATCCTTATGATACAACAAACTATCAAGTACAATCTGTAGAAATCAAAACAATGTCTCATTGGGGATATTTTTTAGAAGCATGTGTGTCATGGGATTATTTTGTAGAATATGTTGATGTAGAAAGTGTTAAGGATGTAATCCCTGAATCGGGATACACATTTGATTTTGACATCAATGTTCAGGACAATGACACAGACCCTGTTGTTCCGAACTACTATGAAGACCTGATGCGAGCTTATTGGTCATCCGATACGCATTTATGGTTGAATGACTGGTCAACAGTGGGATCCATTATACTCAATGACGATCAATTTGTTCCAGTGAAAAAGCATGACAAATTGCCAATTACTATTTATCCAAATCCCGCCAGCAATGATTTATATGTAAAAGGCCAGGCAGATCATATTCAAATGTACGATATGATGGGAAAAATGATCCTGAATAAGCCGGTTGAAACGAATACATCAATGGATATATCACCTCTTAATCCTGGGATATATATTGTTAAATTATATCATAATAAAACATTAAAAAGCACAGACAAATTAATTATTTCTGAGTAATAGGCATTACAGGTTTATATTGTAAATTTACTTGTTTTTTTAAGCAGGAATAATTGAAATTAAGATATATTTTTTTATGTTTGTAGAAATATTTCTATGAACATACTATAAATTATCTTAGTTTTGAATACTTATTTGGTGCTTAGGAAAGTTCCATTTATACGGATTGCATTAATGTTTATTTCCGGAATACTTTTCCGTATTTGTGTTAATGTAACTCCTCCCCTGTTTATTATGATAGTATTATTCATTCTATACATCACACTATCATTCATTCCTTCTTTTGATAAAAGCTTCCGTATCAGATGGGTATTTGGTGCTATGATCTTGCTTATGGTTTTTTATTCAGGCGTGTTGTTGACACATTTTACATATACAACCAAAAATTACACACAATACATAAGCTGCGAAAACAGTGTTGCAGGTATTGTCATCTCCTTGCCTGATGAAAAAGATAATTCGTATGAATTAACTTTAAAAGTAACACATATCAAGCAGGATAGCCAATGGCATAAAACAAAAGGCAACCTTATAGTATATCTTGAAAAACACAACCGTGTTGCACAGCTTAATATCGGCGACCAAATTTTTTTTAAAAGCCGTTTGCAGCGTATAACCAATCCCGGAAACCCCAGTGAATTTGACTACAGCAGTTATATGCAACGACACCGTATTTTCGCCAGTACGTATGCACCTAATGATGCATGGGTCAAAACAGATAGCAATAAGGGCAATTATTTGTTGAATTTGTCCGGAAAAATCAGGAAGAAATACATTAATATCTTAACTGAACATGAAATGCCGGAAGAAGAACTTGCCATAGCTGCTGCCCTGATCGTAGGACATAAAGACGATTTAACTCCCCGCCTCAAAGACTCGTACGCTTCGGCGGGAGCCATGCATTTGTTAGCTATATCCGGTTTACATGTAGGGATCATCTATGTGATTCTAAACTCTGTTTTTTTCTTTTTTGATAAGATACACTATGGAAACATTTTTAAAACGATTATTATCATTGCCATACTTGGATTTTATGCTGTGATGACAGGCATGTCAAGTTCGGTCATAAGAGCTGTTACCATGTTTAGTATCCTTGCCATTGGAAATGCATTCAATCGGAATGTCAATGTGTATAATACACTTTCCATATCAGCATTTTTTATTTTGTTATTTAATCCGTTGCTAATCCTGGAAGTCGGATTTCAATTATCATACATTGCAGTCATTAGCATCATTTATTTTCATCCTAAAATCTATTCAATGTTCTCAATACAAAACAAATGGCTTCGAAAAATATGGTCGTTGGCCGCTGTTAGCATTGCTGCTCAAATAGCTGTATTTCCTATTGTCTTGTATTATTTCCATCAGTTTCCCGTATGTTTTCTATTCACCAATATATTTGCTATTCCACTGGTGACTGTAGCAATCTATTTTGGCGTATTGGTTTTCATTGTTTCTCCTTTCTATGGCCCGGCATCTGTTGTAATAGATGTATTCACCTGGAATATCAGCTTACTGAATAAAATTATCGGCCTAATTCATAATATCCCTTTTTCAACTGTTCATTCCATATCCGTGGACGGGATCCAAACAATTTTGCTGTATGTTATGATTGTTGTTTTGACAGGATACCTGATCATTAAAAAAGCAACATATGTATTGGCTTTTATGACATGTGTAATATTATTTTTAGTCTGGGACATCACTAAAGACATTGAATTAAACAAAAAAGGGTCGTTTTATGTATACAATATCCATGGTGTCTCGGCCTGTGATGTATTGGAGCATAAACAGAATATGTTGTTTTATAATGCCACAGATGAAAAAGAAAAACAAATGATTCACACATTTCTTTCGGATCACTGGATAAAGCATAAAATCAAGAAGCCATCTTTAATCTCATATAAACAATTATTAAACGGGGATAATACTTTGTGTTATCCATTTACAGCCCAACTAAAAGGCAATACATATATCCGGTTAAAGGATGAAACAACCATCATGGTTTTACATCAGGATTTCAAAAGATTTAAATCTCCTGAAAAATTAAAGGCCAGATATTTGATCATAGGAAAAGATATGGAGCCGGATATTGAGAAAATATGCAATATAATTGAATTCAGGCAATTAATTTTTGATTCTTCAATCCCCTATTATACCCTGAAAGCATGGAAACAGCAATGCAAACAACACAGAATTAATTATTATGCAGTTTCGGAAGAAGGTGCTTTTAAGCATGAATTTTGATTAAAAAGTATTTTTCGTTGTTGCTCGAAATCTAAATTACTCACATCACTTTGTTTTTTTAATGTGTTCGTGAGCTCACTAATATTCGGTTCTCAAATACTCCGGTATTCTCCGGTTTAGATTCCTCACACGCCTCGAATTTGAACTTTATAGAACAAACACTTTACTTTACTGACAGACACTATTTAGTGTTTGTCTCTTATGCCAAACCATTGTTATTCTGCCGGATGAATCCGCAAATACCCTTTTGCTTTGTCTTTTGTGAAAACCCCCATGATTAAATGGTAAATGGCAAACAATTCAAGTGAAAAAGGAATATATCCCAAATAACCCAACAAAGGCATCTCAAAGATTTTTAAAAATTCAGCATATGGCAAAACATAAATCCATTTAGGATATGCATAATAATTCCACATTTCCCAGAAAAATCCGGTTATTAACACCCCGGCAAATAAGGTCAATAAAGGCCGCCAGTCTTTATTTGATGTAAAAAAAATAAGATTTTTATTTTTAAGCCATACATTAACCGGCTCAAGGATGAAATAAACAGACAACCATACCAATGGGAAAAAGATATTTGGCCATATAAGTAACAAAACAAGCATAATCCAACCTAATATAAATAGCTTGATCTGTGTATATAAAGATGCCCCTATTTTTAAGTTGACAGATGTCTTTTTAAACCATTTAAATGATGCTACTAATTCTGATGTTTCGAACACGGCAGGAATAACAGTTGAAAAGTCCAGCGAAGATAATAATACATAACCTGTATCACTAATATGATCTTCTCCCAAATAGTGCCAGTTTTGCAAGTGTGAATTGAATAGTTCGAACAGCCACCAGGCCGGAATGGAGATGACAAAAAGCGAAACAAAATAAACTTTGTTCCGGGATAATAATGACGAGCCACGCCGGTATCTGACCAATGCATCAACAGTAATGATATACCCCAACCAAAGCGGAAAAAAACTATAATCTGTCCTGTATGCCGGCATAGCCCAATTGAGCGTCCAGAATACAGCAATCATGATTAAGCCTATCCAGCCGTAAACAGGAAATTTTTTATTTTGTGTTGTTTTCATTCTCTCAAATGTATTTCCATAAAGTCAAGTATTCATTCAATTGTATGTAAATATATGCCATTTTCATGCCATAACAAAAAGATATAATTCATTTTTCAATCGAATTGTATTATTACAATTTAGACCTGTTGTTTTTCTTATTTTTTTAACTTTGTGTAGATATTTTTCAGGACAAGGCAACCTGTTCTGAATTATGCATACAAATTCTGGTTCCACATATTGACAGTAGCACCAAACAATTAACATAAAAACAAACATATGAACCGAGCCATGACAAATTTTTTGACACACACCCACATGATTATTAAAGTCTACTTAGATTGCACTAAGTCAGCAAATTAAACTCATGGCGAGCTCCATATGACCATTGAAAATTAAAAAATAAACATATGAACCGAGCCATGACAAAATTTTTGACACACACCCACATGATTATTA
>CAZJWE010000256.1:0-4526 GCA_964549265.1 uncultured Bacteroidales bacterium
GAGTTTAAGTTGTTGACTTTGTGTGATCTAAATAGATTTTTAATAATCATGCGGGTGTATGTCAAAAAATTTGTCATGGCTCGGTTCATTGACTGATATTGTTAAATAAAATTATTTTCTTGCTTAACGTTTTAAAAATAATAAATTGGGTTTAAATATCTTGTTTTGAGGGTTGAATTTTTTAGATAGTATAAAATTGGGGTACTGCTAAAATTTAATGGAATTGATTTAATAGTAATCATTATGTAAAAAGCCCCGGCACCAATTTTTGATTACCAGGGCTAAAATAATTTATATTTTTCAATGTGTTATTCCAAACACATTATTTTTTTCGTTACCACCATGCCATTTACATGGCATTTGACAAAATAGGCTCCGCTTTCAGACAGCTCATAATCTACAACATACACGCCTTTGGTTTGTTCACCGGAAACAATATTATCTATTTTGTCTCCTAAGATTGAGAACAAGTCAACTTGTATGTTTTCAGTATTTTGGAGTGTATATTGTATTGTGACGTCTCCATTCGTTGGGTTGGGGTATACGCTAAACTGAACCGGGTTGTCCATATTATCATCAATCTCATTGACCTTTAATCTATTATCTTCAAGATTAGAAATAGACCGGCTAAACGGGCCTCCTGATGCTTTGGTAGCCAGGCACGAGCCTTCCGGTTTTACCGCAGCAATCCTGTAATAGTAAGTGCTATCGGATGATACATCGGTATCTGTATAGGTGAATGAATTAATATAATAGGCAATGCTGTCTATTGCCTTTAAATTATTTGCACTGGTTCCCCTGAGGATTTGATAGGTGTTGAAATGAAATCCTTCATAATGGCTCCATGTAAGTGCAAACCCATCACCCTGGGATGATTTGCTCACGTTTAAATGAAGGGTTTTGTGATGATCACTCAATGTCGATTCATTACCGCAGGAATCTACTACTGTAATTTTATACCGCTCTGCACGTATTTCGGGGCTTGAAGTGCCATCAAGGCAATAACTTACGCTATCAAAAGGGATTTGTGCAAGAAAATCAAAATTTCCGGTATAGGATTGTTTATACACATTGTAATGGCTGACAGCCTGGTTTGTTGTCTTGCTCCATACGATTTGGTTTTTGCCGGATTCAGGATCAACAGTTACCATACAAATAGACTGTGGTTTGGCTTCGGTTTCAATGGTTGCTTCAGCAACTTGCTGACAATTATTGCTATCGGTTACAGTAAGGGTATAGGTACCTGATGCTAAATCACTCATTGTTGAATCGGTACCTCCCTGCGACCAGTTGAAAATATATGGACTGCTTCCACCGGTAACGAATGCAGAGATGGTTCCATCGTGTTTACCACATGAAGTATTTTCTTTGGCAAATGATATGGTTATTTCACCGGGTTGATTGATGACAACATTTTGGGTAGCAGCAGCACAACCATTGTTATCAACTACATTCACAAAATAGGTTCCGGCATACAGATTGGAAGCTGTATCGTTTATCATGCCATTGTTCCAATAGTAATAATATGGTGGGGTTCCACCAGACGGTATGGCTGTGGCCATACCATCTATCCCCAAATAGCATGACACATCTTTTTTGGTAACCGATGATGTTAATAAATCAGGTTGAGTAATTTCAAATGTATCTGATACCTCGCACCCGAATTTATCACTCACAGAAATGGTATAAGTTCCGGAAGCTATATTCGTTCGATCCTGCTCAGAAGCGCTGTCGGACCAGGTAAATTGATAAGGGGATATTCCGTTCTGAATGGTAACATCTATTGCTCCGTTTTTTTGCCCGTAGCACTTCACATCTGTTGTAAGGCCGGTAACATCCACATCAAGAAATTGTTTATTGAATGTAGGCACATTTGTGGTTATTTCTGTTGATGTGTAATCAACAAAGCGGATGCCTGTTTGTTTTTCTGTTACAACAAAAGAGGTATCATACAGGGTGAGGTCACTGGAAGTATACCCGGTCTCTTTCTCAAAACATTTTCCTGAATACCCGTTTTCATCGGTTTTAATAATATATCCGCGGTACATCAAATCGTCATTCCGCGAATTAAATACTGTAATATATCCTTTATCATTTGTTTCTTTTAATTTACCTGAATAACCTATAAAGCCAAATTCAGAAATATCCAGATAAGATCTTACCCAAAGTACTTCTCCCTTATTATCTGTTTTACACAAAAAAGTTTTGTCTCCCCTGCCGGAAATAATATATCCGCCATCTATAGTTTGCTTGATATCATTAGCTTGTGATGCATTAGATGTTTCAAGGTCAATGTTTTTAACCCATTCGGGATTCCCTTGGATGTCAAATTTTGCTACAAAGAACAGTCCGTGCGTGCTGGTTGTTCTTCCAACAACAGCAAATCCACCGTCATTAGCCATGCAGGTTGCATTAATGGGCTCTCCTGCATAACAATTATAATGTTTTGTCCAGATAACATTTCCATCAGCATCGATCAGGATAAAAAGCGGATCATCCTGAATAGCAGGAAAAGTCCCTCGTTTTGTATATCCTGTTATTAAATAATTACCCTCTTTTGTTTCATGAATAAATGTGGCTTCTTCATTCATGCTGGTTCCATAAGATTTAACCCATGTAGTATCACCATTTGCTGTTAATTTAGCAGCTATAATATCATAAACTCCACCCGTCATACTTTTTGATTCTCCAACAACTATAATATCACCTGTAGAAGTTACAGAACCATGTTCGAAATTATCAATTTTATCAACTTCTCCAATTGCTTTACTCCAAAGCAGGTCACCCGAAAAATCTGTTTGTACAATAAAACCATCTGAATAACTGGATGGAGAGTTATTTAACTTTGTTTCGCCAATCATTAGATAACCTTTTGTTGTTTCTATAATATGATTCATTTTATCTTCAGCGGAAGTACCAAATGATTTTTTCCAATTGATATTCCCTTCTAAATCTGTATTATATAAAAAATAATCATAATTATTATCCGGGTTGATCGTACCAGTGAAGACATATCCTTCTTCCCTGACCACTACATCTTTGCTAAAGATATGATAATCTCCATAAATATAATCTTTATAGGTTTTGACATCAATATGTTTGTCTAAACCCACTTTATTCATAGTTTTGGTAATGATTGAGGGCGTATTATTATTGATGGCCAGATTATAATTAACCGGTTTAATTTTGATGTTTTTATGTTGAACAAGGCTGTCTTTCATTGTCATAAACGCATTGTTTTCATAATATGAATTGGTATTCCCATTGGAGTCGGCTTTCACGACATATATTCCATCTTCATCCAGGTCAAAGCCATTGGTTTGGCCTATAATATAAATATCATTATTATGAATTGCTGATATTCCTGACATTTCTTCATTTTCTGAACCATAAGTCTTTCCCCACAGGTAGTTGCCTTTTGGGTCAATTTTCAGACATAGCAGGTCCCACTTGCCATTCCCCAGATGCTTTGTTTTACCGGAGATAAGATAATTGCCGTTTTCGTCAATAGATAAAGAGTATGCATAGTCATCCTGTACATCCGGGAAGGAATATGTATAGTTGCTTTCACCGATTTGTTTTGACCATTCAATATTTCCCAGTCTATCTGTTTTAATTAAAAGAATGTCATGATCGCGGCCCGATAAAATTCCATACGATTCCGATACCCCCAGTATAATCAATCCGTTGTCTTTTGTTTGTTTAATATCTGTGGCATATTCGTCCCTCTCTCCTCCAAATACCCATGCGCTTTGGGTAGAAGGAGATATTAATTCTCCATTTTTATCAGTCAGGATCAATAACAGGTCATAATTACCAAAACTACCAGACTTTGTTTTGCCAAAAAGAGCATATCCATTTTGGGTTTCACAAACTGAATATAAACCATCCTCTGCACCTCCGTCATATATTTTTGTCCATATGGTATCCCCATTGGATTTCATTTTTATCATACATATATCCTGGTTTACAGTTCCTGCAATAATAAAATTGCCATCGGAGTCTTCAATGATCTTATATCCGCAATCTTTATTTGCTGTACCTATGGTTTTACTCCATTGTACATTTCCGGCTGAGTCGAGTTGCATATAAAGAATATCATAATATCCTTCTCCTGCACTGGCTGTATATCCGGTAAGCATTATCTGATTATTATCAGTAAGTAAAGCCGATGAAAAATTATCATTGCTGCTTCCAATCCTGTATTGGTTGAACCATTTCAACTGGCCTCCGGTATCTACTTTGAACAAAGTTCCTTCATTGTCATTATACGTGGTCCAGGAAGATCCTGATAAAATATATTCTTTGTGGCCGGTAAATATAACATCTTCGTTTATACCATTAATATATAATCCGGATTCGGGAACAAATGCCTGGTGGGAATAATTTTGGCTATATAGTATATATGTAGCCATTATTTGAACAATAATAAAGGATAATTTTTTCATATGTTTATTATTTATTTTTTAATGGTCATATGGAGCTCGCCATGAGTTTAATCTATTGACTTTGAGTAAACCAAATAG
>CAZJWE010000257.1:0-4504 GCA_964549265.1 uncultured Bacteroidales bacterium
ACAACCTTTGGCAAGGCGTAAGCGGAACTAACAATCCCTGTCCAACCGGTTACCGCCTGCCAACAGAAGCAGAATGGGAAGCCGAGCGTGCAAGTTGGAGTAGCAACAATGCAGCCGGAGCTTTTGCCTCGCCTCTTAAATTGCCCGTGGCCGGCTACCGCTACCGCAGCAATGGCACGCTCTACAGTGTGGGTATCGGCGGCCGCTATTGGTCGAGTTCGGTAGATGGCGCCCGCGCCAGACTCCTGGGCTTCAGCAGCAGCGCTGCCGGCATGGGCAGCAGCTACCGTGCGTACGGCTTCTCTGTGCGTTGCATTAAGGATTAGACACTTTGATTAGCGAAGCGATTTGACAATTTGACACTTTAACTCCCTGTCCCGCAGGGCAGGGAGTTTTTATAATACCGCCTTTGGCGGGTCGATTTTTTTTTACACGACACTAATGACAATTGCAGAAAAAATAAAATACAGTGCAGATAGAACTAAATTTACCTTGTATAAGGAAGGGCTGTTTTATAAGTGTTACAATGAGGATGCTATGGTTTTTGTGCAAAGAGTAAAGGAATACAAAGTAAATTCAAAATTTGTAAAAAGTGTTGGTAACGATGTGTTGAGTTTGGGCTTTCCGGTAAGTGAAGTAGAAAAAGAGAATTTAAAACTGCAATTAATTTCAGAAGCTATTGATGCGGTAGAGTATAACGAAAAACCTTATGGTGTTGTTTTTTCATTGAAAAAAGACATCAAACAGAATTTTACTGATTTTCATGAGGAAGTGCAAAAATCAAAAAGTATTGTTGCTGAAAAGCATTTAGATCATAAAAAAAGCACGAATGATATATTGGTGAAAATGATACAAGAATTTGACCTTGCCAATAGTACTCCTATGCAGGGTTTGTTATTTATACAAGATTTGAAAAAACACGTTTAAAAGGAATGATTCATTATTATGGAAAGCTTTGAACACCTTTTGTATCAATTGCATTTATCATATTTGCATGCTCGAAAGAACAAGCGTAATACACACAACCAGCTACGGTTCGAGATGTACCAAGAAGAAGGGCTTATGCAATTGGCAAAAGCAATATACGAGCGAAAATACACCCCAAAACCTTGTATTGCTTTTATTATCCATAAACCTGTTATGCGAGAAATTTTTGCAGCCGATTTTACCGACCGTATTGTTCATCATTTGTTATACCGTTGCCTATATCCGATTATCGACCGCAAACTAATAAACGATACATATAGTTGCCGTGTGGGGAAAGGCACATTGTATGGCATAAACAGGGTAAGTAAATTTATTCGTTCATGCAGCAACAATTACAGTAAAGACACTTATATTTTAAAATTAGATATTCAGGCGTATTTCATGAACATGCAACATCAAATAATTTATGACAAAGTGCTTGCCATGTTGCCCGAGAAAAAACAGAATTATCTTGGTATCAGCAGGGAAACAATATTATACCTGCTACAGCAAACCATATTTAACCATGTAAAAGAAAATTGCCGTATTAAAGGTAGCAGAACAGATTGGAAAGGTTTGCCTCTAAGCAAAAGTTTGTTTCATTATTCGAATAACACGGGCTTACCTATAGGAAACCTCACCTCGCAGGTTTTTGGCAACGTTTACATGAACGATTTCGACCATTGGGTAAAACGTGAATTAAAAATAAAATACTATGGGCGTTATGTTGACGATATGGTATTTATTGACAACGATAAAGATTATTTGCAATCCATAATCCCAAAACTTTCAAACTTTTTACTTTCCACTTTAAACTTAGTTGTTCATCCCAACAAAATAGTATTGGTAAATGCAAACCAAGGCATACCTTTTTTGGGTCAAATAATAAAACCTTACCGGAATTATGTGAGCAACCGTACAAAGAATAATTTTTATCAGGCAATACAAAGCATTAATAAAACAATGGCAGAAGTACCTGAATTTAGTTGGAAGCAGTTATGCGATATTCGGGCTACGCTCAATTCATATCTGGGAATAATGCAACATGCATCCACTTTCAATTTGCGTAAAAACATGATGGGCAGGCTTATAAAAAGGTTTTATGATTTTTTCTTTGTTTCGAAAAAAATAGACAGAGTAATAATAAACGAAGATTTTTGGTTATGGCACTTTTCACCGAGTTACCGGTTTATAAATTAGCTTACGATATGCTTCTTGCAATATACGACAGAACTAAGCTCTTTACCCGTGAGCATAAATATACTTTGGGCGAAAAATTAAAAAACGAAACATTGGAACTACTTATCAATATTTACAAAGCAAATAAAAGCAAACAGACAACACGCCTGAAATACATTGATAATGCAAGGCAAAATATAGAAGTTGTAAGTTTGTTGCTTCGAGTTACAAAAGATTTAAAAATAATAGGAATCAAGGGGCATGTGGCTTTAAACGTGCAGGTAGAAGAATTGTCGAAACAACTTTCTTCGTGGCAAAAATACACTGCCGGAGCTCATACTAAAGAACCTAAAAGCGAATAGTATGGGGTGTGCAGCAAATAATCCTAACATATCGTTCCGCTTATTGCGGAATACTAGCGAAAGCAGTTTCGATGTGATTTTTTATATTGAAATGAGTAAAAGATATGTTTTATTGCCCGTGGCCGGCAACCGCAACAACAGCAATGGCACGCTCAACAATGTGGGTATCAACGGCAACTATTGGTCGAGTACGGTAGATGGCACCAACGCCAGAAACCTGAACTTCAACAGCAGCAATGCCAACATGAACAGCAACAACCGTGCGAACGGCTTCTCTGTGCGTTGCATTAAGGATTGTAATACTTTGCATGGTTCAACCTCTGCCCTTGATTTTTTAAATTTCAATACTAAACAACTGATATGAAAAAAATATTTATTATCAATATTTTATTGCTTGTTTCATTTTTTGTATGTTCTCAAAATACAATTACAGGCACATTTTCAGGACTAAAAAACCAGCAAATCAAACTTGTTGGATTTTCCGATTTTGGAACTTATGCAATTGATAGTACAAAAGTAAATGACAATGGTGAATTTAACTTATCATACAGTAAAAAAGATTTCGGTATGGGCTATCTTTTGTCAGAAGACGATAAAAGCTTTGTTGTTATATTGGCAGAAAATGAAAATCTGCAATTAGTAGGAGATAATTTTGCATTACCAGAAACCATCGTAATAAAGAATGGCACACAAAATAAACTCTTTGAGAAATACGCCACCGAACATCCGCGTAGGGAACAAACCCTGGGTGCATGGGATTACCTTACGAAAATTTACAGAAAAGATTCACTTTTTGTTATTCAAGAAATTCCCAAACAAGCAATTGAAACAGAAAAACAGCGTATTAAAGCCGAAGACAGTTTGTTTTTGACAAGTTTATCCCAAAATTCTTATGTTAGTTATTATTTGCCGCTTCGTAAATTGGTGAGTTCGGTTTCAACCATAGCCCAATACCGCACCGAAGAAATTCCGGCAACTTTCGCAGCATTCCGTAACATGGATTATACAGACCCACGCCTTTATAAAAGCGGTTTGCTGAAAGATGCCATCGAAAGTCATTTTTGGTTAATCGAAAACAGCGGTCGTTCATTGGATTCGGTATATATCGAAATGCAGATTTCCATTGACCGCATACTTGAAAATTTAATGGCAGACGAGCAAAAATTAAATAAAATTACCGAGCATTTGTTTAAGTTTTTGGAACAACGAAGCTTATTTACCGCATCGGAATATTTGGCCATAAAAATACTCACCGAAAAATCGTGTACCATAAACAACGATTTTGCTTCACAATTGGAAAGCTATCGTGCCATGAAAAAAGGCAACATTGCACCTGATTTTGATTTCGGTAAAGATATTATCGCACCCGGCTATGCCGCTACCACACAACCCGAAAAACTTTCCGATATAAAAAACAAATACACCGTGGTTGTTTTTGGTGCAAGTTGGTGTCCGCAATGCCCAAATGAGTTACAAGAAATAAACAAAAACTATGCTGTGTGGAAACAGCAAGGCGTAGAAGTAGTTTTTGTGTCGCTCGACGAGGACAAACAAACATTTATCAACTTCATCAAACCGTTTTCCTTTATCAGTATTTGCGATTATAAAAAATGGGAAAGTCAATCGGTAAAAGATTATCAAGTATTTGCCACTCCGACCATTTATCTACTCAACAGCAAACATGAGATAATATTGAAACCAAACTCTGTAAGTCAATTAAATTCGTGGATAGATTGGTATTTGGTGAAGGGGAATAAATAATTTGAAATGAAAACAAAAAAGTATGACAATAACCACCGAAATGCTAACACGCAATATAGCAAAAAGCGGTGAAGTGCTTAATTGGAGCGGTTTTAGCCCGTTTAAACTTTATCTCGGTTTGATAGTGAATCGCTCGCAATCCGCTTCATGCCATATTGCCAAACGTTTACCCTTCATTTTAAAAAAAATAACGTTTGATATAGACCTGAAAAATTTTTATCTTTGTATAAAAACAG
>CAZJWE010000258.1:0-4502 GCA_964549265.1 uncultured Bacteroidales bacterium
GCGAAGCTAATACTCGCTGGGTCTTGCAGACCGCTCATATTCCTGTATATTGTGCCGTATTTATTCGTTCGTTAATGTTATCAATACAATTTCAGGTCTACAAAAAAATCTCAACGGAGGAGTGATAGTTCCAATTCCTGATGAAATATATGCTTGCATGCCTTCAAAATTCTTCATCCCGTATCTATATTTCTGTTCATACTTAGATGGTAAAATCGGAGCCCACATTCCAAAAAAAGTCATTTGACCTCCATGAGTATGTCCCGATAATGTAAAATCTATCAAATCCTTTGGCATATTTTCAATGTAGTCAGGACTGTGTGAGATAAGTATTGAAAAATCAGAATCCTTTAAATCATATGTTGTATTATCCAGTTGCTGATTATCTTCCCACAAATCTCCAACTCCACCAATCTTAATACTATCACTTCCAATTTTAACCCAAAATGATTTATTGTCACATATTTTTATTCCGGTTTTATTCATCATTTGCCTTGTCAATTCAGCACTTTCCCAATGGTCATGATTTCCAAGAACACCATAAATTCCATTTTTCGCATTTAAGTTATTAAACTCTTCAAAAACTGGAATTATATACTCGGGTTCTCTATGAACATAATCACCACCCATTAATATGTAATCTGGCTCTAATTTGTTTATTCGTTCCACTAATTTCTTTACACGCTCAATTGAGAAAAATGGTCCATGATGAATATCCGTGATAAAAACAACCTTTTTCCCAATGAAAGACTGTGGAATATCACTGGATATTAAGTCAATTCTTTTAGTTCTCACCCAGCGAGTTTCTAAATGACAATAAGATATAAAAACAGTGCCTAATACAAAAAGTGTTATCAGTATTTTAATCAGTTTTCTTAATTTCATTTATCAACTATTATAAATCCTTACTTTTATTGCTTTACCATTTTCAAACTCAATTTCTAACCAATCAGGGTCTATTCCAAAAAAATGTCTCGGAGAAAATCCAATGTAGTATGTAATTCTGGTTTCCGTTTCATTTTCAGGCTCTCCAAGCAAAGCAATTATATCTTTTTTTGTTAATCCAATAAGTTTATCGCTATCAACTAAATCATCTGCATATTCAAAACGTGTTTCCTTATCTGCATTCCATTTTTCTTGATTAAAGTCTCTTTTCGGATAATATGTTGCAATTGTTATCCATAAGAAAATTAGTCCGACATATATTATGGGTGTCGAAACTACTATTGTAATCCAAAGAATCGGATTTTTTAAATGATTCTTATTAGGTTGCTTTTTTCTTAAAATCATAAACCCAATCAAGAAAATCACAATCGCAATTACGAACATTATCAATATCACATCAAATCCCATTTTCTAATTTTAATGTTTGCAGTATCGTTGTTTTATATGGCACACAACGTTTCGCTTATAACGGTAGTTGCGGTTTTCAAAGCTCATCAGTATCAAGTTTTGCTAAAGTTACAAAAAAGACCTGAACCCTGAATAACCACATCACCCCGCAATTACCGTTGATAAGCTGTTATGGGCTGGGTTTTTTGGTTTAAAATCATTCTAATTCATCGAACTTAATTTTTTCTTTTTTGCAAAGTCGCATAATTGTGTCCTTACCTGTAATTAAAGCAACAGGTAACCCACCGGGTGGTTGTAGCCATTGTCCACTTAACATCAGGTTTTTTAGTCCTTTGATTTTCCCTTTATGAGTCAATGATTTCCCCGACAAGGTTGGCCAGAACCCCATAAATGCACCCCGGTAAGCGTTGCAATAACGTTGATAGGTTTGCGGACTGGCAACATCAAGTAGTTTAAGTTTGCCTTTCATATAGGGAAAACGCGTTTCCATGGCCTTAATAACTTCCTTTCCAATGCGAGTTTTTTCTGCCTTATATTGTTCTTTATCTTTTATCAGTTTCTCCCATGCATTCAATTCAGGGTCAAACTGATTGATAGCGAATGTAACAACAGAATTTCCTTTTGGAGCAAATTCTTTTTCATAGGCATAATGAGTCATTTGTAAATGTTCAATTGGCTTATCATTCTGATTAATGTTAATTGAATTAACAGGAAAACGCAATGTACGTGGTATATCATTCATAGTACCTTCGTAACCAATACCTACATAAATATTTGATGCCAATGGATAGTCCTTTGGATTATTGTACCTCATTTGGAATTTCGGGTCATTATATTCTCCTTTGAGCAGGCTCTCATAAAGGACTTTTGCATCACAAGCTGCAATAAAATAATTGCCTGTGAAAGATTTACCGTTACTGCAATTCACTTCATTGACTTGCCTTTTCTTAATGGTCAAATCTGTAACCTCACACGATGTTTCAATTTTACCACCTAAAGAAACATATTTATCCACCATTCGCAACGCCAAGGCTTTAGAACCGCCGTAAGGTATAGATGATTGGTCTCCGGTAAATGTACCTAATGGAAAGAGAACTGAAATTGCACTAAAATCTCCTTCGGGCATAAATGAATTAATAGCGCCTCTTAGAGCTGGGTGTTTAAACTGGCCAGCAAGTTCCTGAATGCTTAGTTTACTATATTTTTGCATAATGAGCCCAATATCTTTCATTGATAGCATAAATTGGATTTTTTGAAAAACATTCATCATATCCATAGGCTTTCCGACAGGCATTTGAAACGATTGCAATTTTTCAATAGTACTACAAAATTCCTCGATTGCATCTTTGTCGTTATGCGATATTTCAAGCCAACTTGATTTAAGTCGTTCCAGGTCACGATAAAAGTTTACGGTGATACCCTTGTATTCAAAAGCAAGAAAACTTTCAGGATGATATATTTCAACTCCATCTAAAGCTCCAACAGAATCCCAGAGCTGACGTATGGGGGTTCCTTCCTTTGTTCCTACTAACCAGTGGATGCAACCGTCAATATGGTAATTTCCCCTATCCCATCCAGTACATTCTCCACCCATTGCATGATGCTTTTCAAGAATAATGCTTTCAAAACCATTTTTCTGAGCAAATATTCCCGCAGTCAATCCGGAAATACCTCCTCCAATTACTACTATTCTCTTCATATTATTCACTTTTTTTAAACCTGTTAATAATACATGTTAAGTACTGGTGTTTATTATTCAAAAAAATCTGAGTATGCTACATTATTATCAAAATATTGTTTTGGTGTAAATCCTGTCTGCAATTTGAATTCATTTATGAAATGAGCCTGATCATAGTAACCAACTTCATAAGCTAAATCTGTTATGTTTAATTTTTTATTTCGACTTTTCAAAAATAATGAATATTGGAGTCTAATAATCTTTAAATATTGTTTTGGTGTAATCCCAATTAATTCGGAAAATTTCCTTTCAAATTGCTTTCGACTCAGACAGGTTTCAGAAGCAAGATTTTCTATTGTGATTTTTCCTCGTGTTTGACTTATAATGTTTATTGCATGATTAATCCTTGAAAAGTTAAATCGATTAAACTCTTCATCCAACACAAGACAAAAGAATCTCTCAATTATCTCAACTTTTTTTTCAAAAGATTGCTCATTTGTTAATTGTGGCAAAATTTCTTGCGCTAACTTTCTGTTCAGGTATTTTAATGGAACGCTTTGATTATAAATTTCATTTAACGGAAAGTTAAAAAAGGTCATTAATCCTTGAGGGTGAAATACAATTGAAAAAACAGATATTTCTTTTTCAATTTTTAAATCATAGAATTCCTTTTGGTGTCCGTTTAAAATTAAATTGTCTTCAAAGTTTTTTTTATTACCAATTATCTGTGGTCTTCTGCCAATGTACAATGACAATTCAGGCAAGCCACTTGGTATAATTCTTTGAATATGTTTCTCGCCATTGATCAATTCATTCTCTATACCCCAATATTGCTTAATATATGGCTGTAAAATTATTGAAGGTTTTGCTGTTTTTATTGACATTTCCTGTTTTGTTAAAGAAAAAGAAAAGAGTTGTATTTAGCAACAACTCTTTTCCGATAATTTTATTTGCCGTAAATACCGATTTTATTTCCTTCTGAATCGGTACAAATTGCAAAATAATCTCGATCTTCAGCTTCAACTTTTGTTTTTGGTTGCACAATGCTTCCTCCTTTAGATTGAATCCTAAGCAAAGTTGTCTCAACATTATCGGGAGCTGAAAAACTTACCAAAGCTCCATCTTTTGACGGTTTAAAATTCGGTGCATAACTAATGGCTCCCTCATCATTTGGGAAACAAGCCATTTTTTCTTGCCCAAAATCCAGTTTTGTAAGATTAAGATTAAATACCGAGTTATAAAAATCGACTGTTCTGTCGAAATCGACTGCGGGTATCTCTACCCAAGTAATTAATTTTTGCATTTTTCTTTTTTTTTAATTTTACAATAAAAATATCTCTGCAAAAATACTTTGTCATTTTTCTTTAAAATTGGAAAAAAGCGACATCTTTGGATTTACTGTTTCCCAACCTTGCCCAACCGGGTAGCTTACGCCCCCTAAGAACCGTACGTGCCAGTTTATTCCCTTCGG
>CAZJWE010000259.1:0-4500 GCA_964549265.1 uncultured Bacteroidales bacterium
CTTATTCATTATATTTGTTTTTTGAAAGAAAGGAATTAATAGAAGTCCCCTTAAGTTAAATATATACTATGTTCATATTATCAATCCCGGATTAATAAGCAAAAATAAAAAAAGATATTTTCTTTCCTTGTCATTATAAGAATTTTAAAGTATGAAGCAAAAGTAATGAATCTTTTAGAAAAAAAACAAAATTTGTTGATTTGTTAATGTAATGATTAATTGATTGAGCTAATTGAGGAGTTGAATAGTTGAGGCTGTTCAAAAAAGTGTAACAACATTAAAATGAAACTCCCGGATTTTTTTGTTAATAACGATGGATACTAAGCTCTCTGCCCTACTACCTCCTGTTGTTGATAAGCTAAACCATTAATCATTAATCATTGTACTTTATTACTCCAACAGCCGTATATTTTTTTGGACTATCTGAGTGCTGTCAGGTAATTCCTGTAAAACATTATCTGAAACATATATTTCTTCTAAATGCAGGGTATTTTTAATTCGTACAATGCGTTCATTTCCATGTTTGTGTTTTCCTATAGCACGACATGCATATTGCAATGCTTCTTTAAGTGTAGGGGTTGTCACCGGAATTTTTGCTCTTGTTAAAAATGTACTGGTATAAACATTTTCGTATGTTTTTTGAAAATCAATGGCCTGATATGCGTGATCTGTAATGATATCTGCCAGTCCAATGCCAACAGCATTGCCCTGAGTCTCCGGAGTTAACCCAAGTACAACAATTTGATTGATATTGGCACCTTCGGGTTCGGGTTCTCCAAAAATATAATTCCTGCCAATAATATTGGTATCAAGTCCCGTACCGCTAACATTTTTCCCTATTTCATCCACAATCAAAATATCAATATCTTTCACAGGGAGGCAGGGCATATTGTGTTTAGCCATTGCCAAAAGCTCAGGCTCTTTATTCATTATTTCATCTGCCAAAAGGGCTTCAATATGCATGGTTTGGTCATAGCCGTCTTCAACAATGGCTACTCCGCCTAAAATTTTTCCTGAATCTAAAATTGTTTGTCCTGCACGGGGAAGTATTTTTTTCAATCCATATACTCCATATTCATGGATTTCAAGTGCCTGAGCGTGTTTCCCAACGCCTATGACAGCCATTTTTACCAGGCCGCTTTCATACGTGTCGTGATATGCAGTGTGTGGTTTTATCCTGTTCACCATAATTATGCCATCAGCATTGTAAGCATGCTTATCCATGAATACACGGGCTTCAATGCCTTCATTGTTTAATTCAACCACTTCCATAGATGATTTCACAGGACATCCCACAGATGATTCATTAATTCCCAAGCCATTTAATACGTTTAACTGGCCTTCTGCAGTTGCACCGCCATGGCTTCCCATTGCAGGAAAAATAAACGGGCGTGCATTGTGTTCTTTTAAAAACCTGACAAGACAATGAATAATAAACTGGATATTGTTAATGCCCCGACTTCCTGCTGCAATCGCAATTGATTTCCCGTTCAGTCTTTCATAAGGTAATTTATTCAATTCATTAATCAAAACATCTTCTATATTGCCAATCGGGTTGTTTTGAAAAAGCTGGCGAATTTTATGCAATGAAATGTCAGATCGTGTCATATATATTCATATGTTTATAATTTGATTTTATTCATTTCGTTCATGAGATCGGTTATTCCCTTCGGTCATGAAATCGCTTTGCTAAGTTCGCTAAGTTCAATGGTCATATGGAGCTCGCCATGTGTTTAATTTATTGACTTCGGATTAATATAACCAGCTCATAAATAAATTATGTTGGTGCCTTGCTCCACCTAAGCGGCTACGTAAAAGCGCAGTGTAACAATATTTTGGTCATGGCTTGGTTCATATTCTTTTTCTTGTCTACTGAATTCTGTCTACTGAATTCTGAATTCTAAAAAAAACTATTTCCACAAAAATTGCAGTAGTGCCGATATGATAAGACAGCTACAACAAACACAAAGACACACTCTCCATTCCCGCTCTCACTTTGTCTTATATGTCTATGTTAGCATATTTCGCATGATTCTGGATGAATTCTCTTCTGGGGAGTACATCATCCCCCATTAGCATGGAAAAAATCCTGTCACATTCTGCTGCGCTTTCAATGGTCACCTGTCTCATACGCCTGGATTCAGGGTTCATTGTTGTTTCCCAAAGTTGTTCTGAATTCATTTCTCCTAGACCTTTATATCGCTGAATTGACACACTGCCTTCTTTTCCGTCTGCCAATTCCAGCACTGCCTGGTGACGTTCATCCTCACCCCAGCAGTATCTTGCCTGTTTTCCTCTTTTGATCAAATAAAGAGGTGGTGTTGCAATATAGAGATATCCGGCTTGAATTAATTCATTCATATACCGGAAGAAAAAGGTCATGATCAATGTTGAAATATGGCTTCCGTCAACGTCAGCATCTGTCATGATAACTATTTTATGATACCTGAGATTATCCAGGTTCAGTGCTTTGGAGTCGTCTTCGGTTCCAATGGTAACACCAAGCGCAGTAAAAATATTTTTGATCTCTTCGTTTTCAAAAATTCTATGTTGAAGGGCTTTCTCTACATTCAGTATTTTTCCTCTTAATGGCATGATAGCCTGAAACTTCCTGTCTCTTCCCTGTTTGGCAGTACCGCCTGCAGAATCACCCTCAACGAGGAATAATTCGCCTACAGTGGGGTCTTTGCTTGCGCAATCTGCTAATTTACCCGGCAAGCCTGCACCTGAGAGCGCCGATTTACGCTGCACCATTTCCCTTGCCTGACGTGCAGCATAACGGGCATTGGCAGCCATAATCACCTTTTGAACAATGGATTTGGCGTCTTTGGGATTTTCTTCGAGATAATTAGATAACATACTGCTTACAGCCTGATCTACAGCGCCTACAACTTCGGAATTACCCAATTTTGTTTTGGTTTGTCCTTCAAATTGTGGCTCAGCTACTTTCACAGAAATGATGGCTGTTAATCCTTCCCTGAAATCATCACCTGTAATGCCTACTTTCATTTTTTGAAGCATGCCTGATTTTTCAGCATAAGTTTTCAGTGTTCTCGTAAGTCCTCTACGAAAACCGGCAAGGTGAGTCCCACCTTCAATGGTATTAATATTATTGGCGTATGAGTGGACATTTTCGCCAAATGAGGTATTGTAATGCAATGCAATTTCTACCGGTACTTCAAATTTATCGGACTCGAAATGAATTGTTTTATCAATGAGCTTTTCACGACTTTTATCAAGGTATTCCACAAACTCTTCCAGTCCGCGTTCAGAATGAAACTCTTCATACCTGTATTCTCCTTCATCACCATTCCCATTTTCATCGTCACCGCCATTTGCTTTTACAAGTTCTCTTTGATCGGTTAATGTTAGTGTAACACCTTTATTCAGGAATGCCAATTCTTTTAATCGCTGTGAAAGGATTTCAAATTTATATTCAGTAGTGGTAAAAATCTCCTGATCAGGTTTAAAACTAATCATGGTGCCTGTATCATCTGTTTCACCTTCTTCTCTTACTCCTCCCAGAGGTTTGCCTTTTGCATATTCCTGGATACAAATTTTCCCATTCCGATGTACTTCTGCTTTTAAATGTGAAGAAAGGGCATTCACACACGAAACACCTACACCATGCAATCCACCGGATACTTTATACGAATCTTTATCAAATTTACCACCGGCATGAAGTACAGTCATAACCACTTCCAATGCAGATTTTTTTTCCTTTTCATGCAGTTCGGTAGGGATTCCTCTTCCATTATCGCATACTGTTATTGTACCATCTTCATTGATTGTAACGTCTATCCGGTCACAATGCCCGGCTAATGCTTCGTCAATTGAATTATCAACAACTTCATAGACCAAATGATGGAGACCTTTTTCACTTATATCTCCAATATACATCGCAGGCCTTTTTCGAACAGCTTCCAGGCCTTCTAATACATGAATACTCTCCGCAGAATATTCCGATTTCTTTACATTCAATTTTTTACTGTTATCTTCCATATAAAAATTTATTTTATTACGCTAATAATCAATTACCTATCAAATGATTTTGTGCTAAAATTTAAAAAGATTAAAGTTAATAGTTTATGCTCATATAATCATATTTATTTTAATATTTTTATAAACAAATAATTAACAATTCATAAATTATGATACTACTGCAATTTTTCTGGAAATAGTGTTTATTTTAGAATTCTGAATACTGAATACTCAGGATGTGGCTTCCACTAAATATGCAGTAAAACCTAAATGGTATTACTGCATATTTAGTGGAAGCAGAATCTTTTTAGAATGCAGAATTTAAAATCAGAAGAATATCTACTTTAACAAAAACAAAACATTCTTGGGTTTTGAAGAATTAAGTGCTATGTTTGGGGCATAAATGTATTCGTAGCCATTATGCGCTAAAAGCTTAATGGTGAATTCTTCAATTGTATTTTCGATAATCCTTGTCATTCTTTGTTCGTTTTATCAGGATTAAATTTATCATCCTTCCAT
>CAZJWE010000260.1:0-4498 GCA_964549265.1 uncultured Bacteroidales bacterium
CAGACCTTTCAAACAGGTGTGTGTACACGCTCATGCTGGGCACACACAATGTATAAAAATAATAGCCGAGATAGTAGTGAAATCAAGGGTTGTAGCCCGCATCAACTTACTTGTAACTTGACAGGAAAATGCCACGCAGTCGGCTACTATTCTTATACTTAACCTTTACAAGCAAGCCGAAGAACAACCAACGACACGATGAAACATGAAAATTTTGCTGCATAAAAACAAAGAAATGGAACAGCCAGCCCACAAAAGCAAGAGTGTGGCTGCCCTTCCCTGCAACCGGCCCTTCGCAGCCACACTCATGCTTTTTTTGCCGACCCGCAAATGTCCTTAATCTAATAACAAACAGGTAACGCATTAATAATTTTATTAAATTGTGAATTTTTAAATCGATAAAATCAAATACAATGAAACTTGAAAAAATACTTGACCTACTTAATTCATTTGAGAAAAACTCGTTCCTGAAAATTATTGATTCCATAATAAGCGAAAACCCTAAAATAAGTGGTCAGATTGACAAGATTCTCATTGATGGCTCAAAGGATTTGAAAAACCTGGATAACTTAAATGTTTCAAAAGTATTTTCAGTAGTTGAGAATGACTTCAAAAAATATGTTCATAGTGAATTTGTTCATACGACATCTCAACTTGATATATTAACTGATATATTAACACGAGATGGCAATTGTGTAATGAAGCAAGATTGGTTTGCTCGTTTATATGAGAAAGAGATAAAAGACCTTGAAAAGAAATTAAAAAATTTTGAAAAAGAAGTAAATTCAGAAAATACTGAAATTGAACCTCAAAGACTACGTGACTATAAAATTTATACAGAGTGTTTAAAAACGGCTCATGAAAATGATGACAATAATGGAGAGGATAGGAAAATAACATCAGACGAACAATCCATATTGTATACTTTATCAAAACAACTTGAATTATCGCAAGAAGAGATAAAACTGATTAATTATTCAATTATTCCAATTTGTATACAGCACATTGATAAAGTCATTAATGATTTAAAAAATATTGGTGTTATTTTTTATTCAAAAAAGACAAATACTGTTTATGTAGCACAAGAAGTTGTCAAAATTTTAAGAGAAATTAGAGGTAAATCTATTGCTGATAAACATTTTAGAAGGATTTTAAAACAATTAAGGGAACCACAAATCAATATGGTGTGTAAAAAGCATAATATTGACTGGAGACAATCCCTTGATTTAAAAATAGATGAAATAATAAATAAAGGGATTTCTTTAAATAATATTCTTGAAAATGAAATACATAAAGAAGGAACCTATTTAAACGATATTAAGAAATTCATAAATGAACTTAATGAGAAAAGTTTCAATATTCCAAATCCAACGAAAGGGGTTACAGTAGAGGAAAAAATTGAAAACTTGATTGATTATTTCAATGAAATGGAGAAGGAAGAAAAGGTCTCAATTTCAATGGATGGTTATGAAAACCTACTTGTTGATTTGAAAAAAAATGTTCCTAAATCAAATGACATTATTCGTTCTCATTTTGAGCTACAAGATGAAGATGTGATGGATATTTCATATTTGATGGAATATAATTTAAAACCAAGAGATATTCTGGAAATCTTCCCCGTAGACCTGCTGAAAACATTTAGCGAAAAGAAAGAAATAAAGCAACGCGGTGATTTAATAAGCAATATTTTAGACTCATATATGGATACCGAAAATCTGTATTTAGAAAACTATGAGAATATTGCATTCCGCAGATTATTGGAGCTTAAAGAAAACGGTATTCAAATTTCAGACGCAGAAATAGGTTTAAAATTTGAAGATTTAACTAAAGCCATTTTTCAAAAATTAGGACTAAATGTTGACGAAGGATTAAGAAGAAAAATGAATACTAAGCAGGATAAAGCTGATATATTAATAAATCTTGGAAACGATGAAGTCATTATCGTTGAGTGCAAATCCGTAAAAGAAAGTGGATATAATAAGTTTAGTTCAGTAAAACGTCAGCTAAAAGCATATTTCGACATGGCAGAGAAAAATGGATTGAAAGTTGTGAAATCCTTACTGATTGCTCCTGAATTTTCTGATGAATTTATAAATGAATGTGAACTTGAATATGAATTAAACTTATCTCTAATACAGGCATCTTCGCTTTATAGTATTCTCGATGGATTTAAAAGCTCCAATAAAGAACAATTTCCATATAAATTATTAATGCGTGATGTTTTGATTAAAGAAGATAGAATCCTTAAAGCAATTAAGTAATAAAACATGTTCAAACGTTTTTTTCTAAATGACAACATCATTCTTGGAGTTATAATTCTAAACTCCATTACAATTTTATTGGGTGCATTTGATAATTTATCACCTACTCAAATAAAATTAATTACAGGCCTTGATAATGTAATAACAATTATTTTTATTGTAGAAATGGTTGTTAAATTATTGGAATTTAGATTAAAGGGATATTTTTCTCGGAATTGGAATAAGCTTGATTTTTTCTTAGTATTACTATCTATTCCGGCATTGATTTCATGGATTTTTGACCTTTCATTGTCAAACCTGAGTTTCTTCTTGATTTTTAGGGTGCTTCGGGTATTTAAATCCTTTCGATTTTTAAAATTTGTTCCAGGAATAACAGAGTTAATAAAGGGTGTCCAGAGAGCTTTAAAAACCTCCGTGGTAATAATATTAGGATTCTGTATCTATATCTTCATTATTGGAATTTTCTCGACTTACTTATTTCAAAACATTGCCCCGGAGCATTTCTCAAACCCATTGACATCGTTTTATTCAATTTTTAAAATCTTTACAGTCGAGGGATGGTATGAAATACCCGAAGAGATTGCATCAACAACTAAAGGTGCGATTTCCTTCTTTTCAAAATTATATTTCGTATTTATTTTGGTCACTGGGGGGATTTTTGGATTATCTCTTGTCAATTCGATTTTTGTTGAAGCCATGTTGAGTGATAATACAGATGATATTTCTCAAAAGATTGATAAATTGGAAGAGAAATTGGATAATTATATGAAGGATAAAAAATGATTAAAATGTAAACTTTTTTTAGGACGAGTCACACACTCCATCCCTTCGATGAAAGGCACATTGGCAAAACCCACAAAGCCAACACTAAAATCAAATTTTGCCAAAGAGCCTTTCAGCCCTTCCCGCTCCAACGCCAGACAGAAATACAATGCAGCAAAAATAAACAGATTAAATAATGAACCGAAAAATGGCCAGTTTGTAATCGAGTAGGCGGCTGACTCCGAGAGCTCGGAGCCAGTGCACCCCCGTTGTCCGTAGCGTCCTCGCTACGGACCCACTCTCTTCAATTAACACGTTCGCCAAATACATCCATCCCAAGGTTCTATATTTTAAGTAGTAACAACGTGTTTAATAACTATGCTACTTTTTTTATTGCTCCGAAAATCCATTTGTAAACGCTTACAAACATAATAAATGATTGTAGCTTGCTTGTAAATAATTTATTTTAATAGATTGTGATAAAATCCACAAGACTTCTAAACGCATGTGTGTGGTATAAAATAATTTTTTTATATTTGAAGAAATTAATTTTTTATAATAAAAAGATAACGAACCATAGAAGAATTTGCTATATGATCGTTATATCAATGAGTTATGAAGGTGAAGCAATGTTTATATAATAGGCATAAACAACATGTCGTTGTAGATGTGTTAGTGGCAAGCAAAAAAACAACCTGCTAAATTTAAGAGTAGCTTAAGAATTTTGTATTTTTGTAAAAATAAATGATTATGAGAACAATTCAATTAAATATACCGGATAGTGTTGATCTGAAAGATTACGATTTTTCAATGATAATAGCTTCAAAATTGTATGAGGACGCAATACTTTCTTCAGGGCAAGCAGCAGAAATGGTTGGATTGACCAAAAGAGCATTTATTGAGATGTTAGGAAAATACGGAGTTTCAGTTTTTAGTACCTCGATTTCTGATTTACAAAGTGATATTACTAATGCCTAAGATTGTTATTTCGGATACCAGCACTTTGATACTCTTTCATAAGATTCAGGAGTTTAGCATATTACGTGATGTATACAGCGAACTGATTACGACACCTGAGATAGCGGAGGAGTTTGGTGAAGATTTACCTGATTGGATTAATATTCAGACAGTTTCTGATAAAAAGTATCAGGATTTCTTAGAGACACAAATGGATTGCGGAGAAGCAAGTGCTATTGCTTTGGCTTCGGAGTATGAGGACGTATTATTGTTACTTGACGACTTAAAAGCTCGAAAGTTAGCAACTCAATTGAAATTTAAGATAACAGGGACACTTGGAGTAATTCACAGAGCAAAGCAAATGTCGATTATTGAAAAAGTAAAACCATTGATTGACAAATTACTTTTGACGGATTTTCGAGTAGCTGACAACATAATTGATGAGATTCTAAAAATGAACAATGAAGCTTTTCAGGTCTGAATCTATTATGTCCTGATAGCCTGAGTTGATGTAATTC
>CAZJWE010000261.1:0-4420 GCA_964549265.1 uncultured Bacteroidales bacterium
CAACACAACATATAAACTACGTTAAACTATATTTCAACCACATATAAACTATTTTTCCAACCCCCATAAACAAATTGCAAGTTACCATTAAATTCGTGGTAGAACCTTTTTAATGGATGGCTTTGATTAGAGGGCTTAGCCCGGAAAATTCATTCCTTAGTGTTGTTTCCAGGGAGGTTTTTCAGGTAAATATTGATCAAACTCCCTGATCAATGCTTCCTCATAAGCACCTGCAAATTTTCCAGAGAAGAATATATCCAGGCTTTCTTCATATAATCGTTTCCACGAAGATTCTTCATTTCCCGGGTTAATAGGATAAAATAAAATCCCATTATCTTTGGCTGCTTTTAAATCACCGGGAGCATCCCCAATCATCAATATCTTATCATCATCAAATGTTCCTTTGGCTGCCAATGCAATATGTTCCGATTTGGTACCATGCTCCTGTCCGGCAATAACCCGGACATATTTATCAATATCATTTTCTTTCCATTCACGTTCGAGGGCCTCTACCGGAGTTTGTGATACCACAATCGAAATGGCCTGTTGGTTAATCTTTTCCAGTGATTCCCTGACATACGGAAACGGGGCAATATCAAAGACCATCTCAGTAATGGTGGTGTTAACAGCTTTTGCCCATTCCAAAGCCCTGGTAATCACAGGGTCATTTGTCCCGGCAGCATATTTTTCCAATGCAGGAATGCCCAATTTGGATTCTTTTTCTGTCCATTCTTTTAAAGAGGAAATATCCTGTACATTATATTTGCGGGCAATGATCTCTTCCCTTGTCTTCAATAATTCAAATGCTTCTATTAAAGCTAAAAAACGGTTTAATCCACGGGTTTTGGAATAAAGATTGACAAAATCCCATATTTCACGTGCATATTTTGACATTGGCTGCAACCCCCAATGCTTGATGAAATTCGGACAAAAGCATTCTTTATGCTTAATTTCCATGGTGTCAAATACACATCCGTCTGAGTCTATGCCTATAAAAAAAGGTTTATCCGCTTTTATTTGTTTTAATTCTTCTTGTGGGTTTTGTGACATGTTATTTTAATTTAAATATTTTAAAGAAAATAGTTTGGTGAATAATCAACAAATATAAAAAACAGTTGAACATTATGTTTTTCTCCGGTTAATGACCGGCAATAAAATTAATGCAATGGTTCCTGCAATAGCCAATGAAAGATTGGTAGTCGTATGCGCAATAAAAGCAAACATTTTTCCATCGGTTTTTTCAATCCCATATATTACCAGTGTTTCCATTACCATAAAATGCCAGGGGCCAAATCCTGCCTGTATAGGGGCTATCATGGCCAGGCCGCTCATTACAAAAGCAGTGGCACCGGCAATCAACGAGAGATGGGCTGTAGGCTCAAAGCTAAAAAAGACTACATAAAGCATAAAAAGCCACATAATATAAATAAAAACAGTGTGCCCAATGTATAACCACCGGTTTTTAAGCTGGCGGATGGTTTTTATGCCATGCATGAAATCATCTATGATTTTTTGGAATTTACGGTATACAATGGTTCTCTTGAACCGGCGCCTGAAAATAATTGATACCACAAGTAAACTGAAGAATACTCCGGTGGCAATCATAATGTTCGCCGGGGATAATAATTGAAGCAGGTTTGATTTTACAACAGGGTGCTCTTCAATAAAATTTTCAAACACACTAATTTGTGCCATGATGATTAAAATAGTAAAAAATATAAGGGCAAGCACATCCGTGATCCGTTCAACGACCATGGTACCAACAAGTTTTGAAAAAGGAATGTGCTCATACCGGCTTAGAACGCCACAACGTGCAAATTCACCACCTCTTGGAACCACCATATTGGTTAAATACATCACCATCACAGACAAAAAAGTATTGATGGTTTTGGGTTGGTACCCCATTGGGTAAATGAGCATATTCCACCGGTAAGCACGGCTAACGTGGCTTAACATGCCTATTAAAACAGACAATCCGAGCCATCTGTATTTGATTTCTTTGGCTTCTTTGGCCAGGGTCTCTATGTCAAAATCCCGGTAGATATACCAAAATATTCCAATCCCTAGTGCTAAAAATAAAACATACCTTGATGTGGAAAGTGTTTTTTTGAATATGGCCTGTTTTTTTTCTGGCATGATGTATTATTTTACTTTAAAATCAAGCAGTTTTTTGTTTTCAAGAAACCCTTCAACATGGTCATTTTTGGATAATGGACCTACTCCCGGAGGTGTGCCTGTAAATATAACATCCCCGGTTTTTAATGTAATGTAATTGGAAACATAAGCAATAAGCTCTTCCGGAGGAAATATCATATCACTGGTATTTCCTTTTTGCACAATATCTCCATTTACAGTAAGATGAAAATTCAATTGATTCATATCAGGAAATTCTGATTTATCAATGAATTTTCCTAAAGGAGCCGAATCATCAAACGACTTGCAAATCTCCCACGGCATATTGTTTTGGCGGCATTCATTTTGTAAATCACGGGCAGTGATGTCTATGCCTATACTTATTTTATCAAAATACCGGTGTGCAAATTCAGGACGTATTTTTCTGCCGACTTTTTTAATTTTTAAAACAACTTCTATCTCATAATGTATATTGGACGAAAAATCAGGAAAAAAAAACGGTTGATTTTTTCGGAGAAGTGCCACATCAGGTTTCATGAAAAACACCGGTTTTTCAGGTGGTTCATTGCCTAATTCCCTGGCATGTTCTTTGTAATTCATTCCTATGCAAATGATCTTCATAAATAAAATTTAATATGTATTTTTGATTGAACAAATTTAACAAATATCAATTGTCTTTAAACCTATTTTATGTTTCTTTTGAAGATATAAATAGGATTATTATATTTACATCGTAAACAAATCCGTTTACACAAAAAAAATTATATATGTATATAGATGCTTATGAATTTGGGAAAATGACAATTGGAGGAAGAGAATATACGGAAGACCTGATGGTTTTGCCAAGTCAAATTATTCCCAATTGGCAACGCAAGGACGGACATCTTCTTCAACTGGCAGACATAAAGGGTTCCATAGATAAAGTACAGCCTGATATGGTAGTCATTGGAACTGGTAATACAGAAGTGATGAAGGTAGACAAAGATGTAAAAGATTACCTCGAGAAGAAAAAGATTGATATAGTTATCGAAATAACTGAAGAAGCAGTCAATTTATTCAACAAATTTGATAAACAAAATATACATACCCTGGGAGCATTTCATCTAACCTGCTAATTTTACTCTGTCTATAAATTACATATGTACCGATTTATTAGCTTATTTGGAATCATTATTTTATTGGTCTTTGCATGGCTGCTTTCACCTCATAAAAAAATAATCAATTGGCGCCTGATTATATGGGGTTTTGCACTACAACTTGTGTTTGCTGTGTTAGCAATTTATATTTTCACTCTTAAGGGACACTTTCCCATGATTGCCGGTCACCTGGTATCAGCCTCTTTTCTTTCTGCACCGGCTGCACTCATCACGTCAAAATTACTATTGCCTGAAACAGGAAGCCCTAATACATTGGGACAGAATGTAAAACCTCATTATGAAAAAGAGGATAATATGTTTTCTGCCATTATTAATGGAGCGAATTCCGGTGTGAAACTTATTGTAGGTATTATAGCATTGTTGATTGCAGTGATTAGCCTGGTAGAGCTTGTGGATATGTTTTTGGGATGGATTGGAGGATGGTTTGGGACGCAGGATTTATCATTAAAAATGATATTGGGCTATGTGTTTTATCCGTTTACGGTTATTCTGGGTATTCCTGTTGAAGATGCCGGACAAATATCAAAGATTATTGGCGAACGGCTTGTAGTGACTGAAGTAACGGCTTATCAGGATCTTGCTTCACTCATAGATAAAGGGATGATTCAGCATCAACGGTCAATTGTTATTGCAACGTATGCTTTATGCGGATTTGCTCATTTTGCATCTATGGCTATTTTTATTGGTGGCATATCGGCATTGGTTCCAAAACGAACCAGTGAATTAGCCCGTTTAGGATTCAGGGCTTTGATGGCAGCAACACTTGCATGCCTTATCACCGGGTGTATTGCCGGAGTTTTTGCAAGCGGTGATACCATTTTATTTTCAGGATAAATAGTGTTTGTTCCATCATGTCCGCTAACTTTTTTTTAGAAAAAAAAGGAGCAAAAAAATTGTGATGGACTCCTCGCCGACCCATCACGGTTCGACAGCTAAAAAATATGAACAGTCATCTTAATTTTTTGGTACTATCCTTATTTTAGTGGTTAAATATTTATGAGTTCAGTATAAAAGTATGGTACTACTGCAATTTTTGTGGAAATAGTGTTTATTTTAGAATACTGAATACTGAATACGGATCATATTAAGATTCGGGTGGAAAAAAATTATTCCTTATTTTTGCGCCACGA
>CAZJWE010000262.1:0-4349 GCA_964549265.1 uncultured Bacteroidales bacterium
GGTGAAGGTGCACTGGCGGGCTATTAGTCCGTCAGCCGCCTACTCGATTAGTGTTTTGTAGCCTTATTTCTTAATTATTTTTGTCACTAAGCTATTCTTTTGAGTTAATAATTCTATAATATAAACACCATTACTGTATCCTGAAAGGTCAATTATTTCAGTTTTTTGAATATCTGATTTTTGGATTAATAGTTGGGCGCTTATATTGAATATTTTTATTTGTTGAACATTATCTTTTGTAAACTCAAAATGTACTTTGCCAGTTGTAGGGTTTGGATAGATCAAAATTCCTTTTTTGCTTAATGAATTTATTTTTTGTACATTACTTATTGTAATATTAGAATTACATTTTTTAATATTACCAGAAGCATCAATAATTTGCCAATAAATTTTTGTACTGCCCTTTGGTATTTCAGAACCATCTAAAGTATAATAATCATTAAAACTGTTTTTTAAAGTATCTACAAAACAATTATCTGATGTATCTAACGGATCTAACTCTTTTCCTTGAACCTTGTAAAAGTTTTTATTTTCGTTTATATAAATAGTTGTATCATTCAAACAGCTTATTCTTGGTTCAACGGTATCAACTATATTTATTTTAAATGATTTAATTGATGCATTACCCGAATTATCTTTTACTTCTATTTTTATTACAGTGTCTTTAGAAATTAAGAAGTCAGGTTTTGGACTTTGTGAAATGACAAAGTTAGTATCACAATTATCTTGTAAATCTATGCCAGAGGTGTAATCTGATAAAATCATATTGCATCCAAAAACAGTTGTATCATTAAATGTTGTATTAATTATAGGAGCAGTACTATCAATTAATGAGACATTAAACATTTTAGAACGGGAATTACCTGAATTGTCTTTTACTGTTACAGTAACCCGGGTATCTTCTGAAATTAATGTGCCTGGTTCAGGACTTTGTGAAATGATAAAGTTAGTATCACAATTATCTTGTAAATCTATGCCAGAGGTGTAATCTGATAAAATCATATTGCATCCAAAAATAGTTGTGTCATTAAATGTTGCATTATTAATCGAAGGAGCAGTACTATCAACTAGTGAAACATTAAACATAGTAGATGAAGAATTTCCTGCGTCATCCTCTACTAATAATTTTACTTGAATACCTTTATTAATTTTGGTACCTGGTATAGGTGTTTGGGAAATATCGAGATGATGATCATAATTATCAATTGCTTTTAAATTGCTTTCATAATTTGGCAGATTAGCTTCACAGAGAGTATCTACATAAATTATTGTATCATTATTGTCAGAAATGATGGTTGGTTTTGTTGTATCAATAATTGATGAATTACATACACATCGAACACTAAAGCCGTTTGTTTTTAAGAACCCAAAATTTCTAGCTATTAATGAGGGTTTATAGTTGCCGAGGAGACGAAACCATGCACGATCACTATATTTTTCTGTAGAAGTCCAAAAGTATACACCAGTACCACCAGTAAAATCACCATTATCACGGCGATCTCCTGCTGGTAAAGCAGAAAATCCGCTTTCATTTGTACCATTATATCCTTCGCCCCAACCGTTTTTAGATTTTAATTTACTACCTTCATTAGTTCCTCTCCAGATAGTGCTGTTAGCTTCATTTTGTGTCATGCCTAAAAACATTTCTAATTCTTTCCATTCACTATCGCTTGGTAAATGCCAACCATCGGGACAAACGCCTTGTATACCGCTTGGATTAGTATTACTACTTGTTGCGCCGTTCATTGCTGCTGACCAAGTATATAAAGCACCTGTGTACTCGTATTGAGCAGAATCATTATTATGCCAACAATAAGCCTTTTCTGTATTTTTTAATGTGTCCCATTTTTCTTGTTCTACCACATGAGGTATGGGAGTACTATCAGAATAATGTGTAACTTTTAGATTTCCCTTCATCCAGCATTGTTTATTAATTGCTACAGTTTGATACCAATTACCGTCAATATCTTGTATACTATTACTACCACATTTAAAATTTGTATCATTTTCCACAACTTCTACATATTTTTTGCCTTTTATCCCATTACAAGAGTTATTATATGGAATAGCCGTTATATTGCCAGAAGTACTCCCAACGATTGCACACATATTTGAAGTCCCTTGCCCTTGGGTAATTGTCCAATCTGTTGGTACTTCCCAATGAAAAGATGAAGCATGGTTTGCTGTAGCAATATAACATACCTTTTCATTTTTATTTACAGAATTAGTACCGCTTATATAAGCCGAATCTGGTTTTTTAAAAACGGTTACATTGATACTATCTGATTTTCCATTACCACAATTATTTAAAGGTGTAACTATAACATTTCCAGAATTACTACCAATATTAACATATATATTTGAAGTCCCTTGCCCTTGGGTAATTGTCCAATCTGTTGGTACTTCCCAGAAATATGATGAAACGTTATTTGCATTAGCACTATAATATACATTACTATCATTTTCACATGCAATACTATCACCAGAAATGAAAGTATTAATTGGTTTTGATTTTATATTAACATACAAACTATCAGGAGTGCCTATACCACTACTATTTCCAGGTTCAGCAATAACATACCCTGATTTATCTCCCACTTTTGCACACATATGGGGTTTAATTTCACCTGAAATAATGAACCAATCTGATGGCAAATACCAATTAAAAGATGATGCATAATCTGCCGATGCATTAAAACAGGCTATAGAATCTCTACAAGCAGTATCTGGTCCATTTATTTGAGCTCTTCCAGGAGAGGATAAAACACAACGTACACTTCTGCCATCAACTTTTAAAAAGCTACGTTTTCGGGATACTTCTTTAGAATCATATTGTATTAATCGAGACCAAGCCCTATTATTATCCCACTCTGAAGAAGTCCAAAAAGAAGTACGGATATATATTCCACTAAATGTACCCCCCATTCTTTGACCACTAGGTAAAGCATTAAAACCACTAGAACCAAATTCGGAACTATATTCTAAAATATTTTGGTTTTGCCATAAATCCTTATTTCCAGCAAGTTTACTTCCCTCATTTGTTCCTCTATCTCCTATTTTATCTGCTTCTGTACTACTCATGCCTATATGCATTTCTAGCCATTTGAATTCTTCATCACTAGGTAAGTGCCATCCCTCAGGACACACCCCTTGGACACCACTTGGATTAGTGTCACTACTTGTTGCACCGTTCATTGCTGCTGTCCAAGTATACAAAGCACCAAATGTATCCCCTTTACTTTCAGAATTATTATAATAACACCAAGCTTTTTCTGTTTCGGTTAAATTATCCCATGCAGCACTATCCGTTACATGGGGAATGGTTTCACCATCTGAATAATGAGTGACTGAAAGATTCTCCGCCATCCAACATCTACCTAATCTAACAGTTCTATACCAATTACCGTCAATATCCTGAACACTATCTTTTCCGCATTCAAATTGAGCGTACATCGTAGTACTTGAAATAAGAATTAAGCCGAGAAATAAATTGTTTATTTTTTTCATAATTTATTTATTATCCAATTATTAATATCTGTAAATTCAATTGTTTTTCTTGTGGGTTTGTATTCAATTTTAAAAAAATGTTCTAAATTATCTAAATCGCTATCTCTTAAAGTTTTACACAATAGAACTTTTTGTTCAATAATACATATAGCAAAAAAAATATTTTTATTTTCTTTTTTGCATTCTTTCCATATTGGTACAAACTTATTAATGCTTTCTATATATTTGTTAAAAACACCTGTATTTCCTTTATTATTAAAAGTCCCACTATCAATATTTTTCAATGTATGAAAAAATAACCCTGATTGCTCTTCGGCTATTAGTTTTAAAATATCCTTAGTAATATTATTTTGTTCAACATTGTGAGCTTTAAATTCAATGTTTAATGAGCGTTTAAATTCATTATTACATAAATCAAATAAAGTCATATCTATCATACCAGATTTTCCAGAATTATCAATATTTATGTTTTCTAATTTATCGCCAAATCGATATTTATTTGTTGTTGGAGTTTCAATTGAATAAAATATCTCTTTATAATATTTTTCTAATTTATTGCAAAATAATACACGAGACTCTTGCTCACTAATTCTTATACTATTATTTATGGGATATTCAGGAAAAATAAACTTATTTTGAAGGTTTGGATATTTATTAATTCCCTCGTATTCATTTGGTAATTCAACCAGTTCTTTTGAAACATTTATGCAAAGATTTTTTATGTCAGGTTCTGAAATCATTTTTAATTTATTTTTGGTTAGCAATCAAGTTTTTAGGCTATAAACACTAACAAGTCTACAACGCCAATTGTCGTTATAGGCAATATTTGGGCATAAACAAAC
>CAZJWE010000263.1:0-4326 GCA_964549265.1 uncultured Bacteroidales bacterium
AGATGATACGATTTCCGCATCCCGTCTTTTATTACAATGCGGTGTGCTCAACGGTTACGTGTATGGTGTCGTTTGGCGATTCGAAGCACTTTTCTGTCAAGTTACACGAAAGTTTATTAGATGCAGAAAAGCTGAAACTCGCACTGTTTCGGCAATAAAATATACCGCCTGTTGTAGGCAGTTTTCAACTCATTAATGGAAATCGTTTTAATTGTTTCGCTAACATTTTTTCTGTAATTTTCAATGTATTTCTCCATTGTTCAATGTTTAGAGTTTCAGAATGAGAATGCTCGTGATAATAACCCACGCTTAAATTTACACCACAGCAACTTTCTAAATTTCTACATAAAGTTACAATATCGGTAGTTACAATATTGGTAAATGAGCCTTTTCCTGCGTTAGTGTAGCCCGTCTCTTGTTGGATATAATTTTCGAATTCATTGCTTACTGGAATATCGTAAAATTTATAATCGTTTCCATTTCGTCTATCAAACTGAATTAAAAACGAAGAATTGTAAATAATTTTAGCAATATCGGTATTGTTATTTACTAACCACTTGGCAGCAATTTGACCGTGTTCTTCACCATCTGTAATAAGCAAATTATGCCCACTGTCTTTCAACAACCACAATATGGCACAGCCTGCACGGTCATCAGCACCAAGCCCACAGCACGAAGTTGTAGACTTAATTACACCATCTTCTATAGTAAAAGTATGATCAGTATTGTCAAAAACTGTATCTGCGTGTGTCACGAGTGTTGCTGCATCTTTACGAGTTCCGGGAACAAAAACAAATTGTTGTTGTTCACCTTCTCCTTTCCTCCATTCTGCATTTGGTAAAGTTGCAAAACGCTTCATTATTTCTTCCGTACTATTCAGCGGATAAGAAAGAAATTCCTCAAGTGTGTCTAATTCTGTCATAATGTTTCCTTTTTTCGTTTTTGTTAATTGCCTACAACGTTCCCGGCTATATGAAGTTTTTGCGGAACGCAGTGGAGCAAAAATTTGGGTGGAGCGAAGCGGAACCATATAGCCGCTGTTATGGGCAGGCTGAATGCAGTTAAAAATCAAGCATTCTGCCATATTCACCTTCTTCCTCTCTTACTAAAAACGAATTTAATTGTTTTTCATCTTCAAATCCACAAAGCTTTTCCCTATATGACTCACATGTTCTTATATCTTCAATTTCATGTTTTCTATTTTTTGAGATATTTAAGAACTCCTCTTGACTATCAATTCCAAGAAATTTTCTATTTAACAAATTTGCAGCCACACCTGTAGTACTACTACCAGTAAAAGGATCTAAAATCCAATCGTTTTTATGGGTTGATGCTAAAATGATTCTAGTTAATAGTGCCAATGGTTTTTGTGTGGGATGCTTTCCGCAAGATTTTTCCCAGGGCGCAATAGCGGGCAAATGCCAAACATCTTTCATTTGCTTCCCTCCATTGATATTTTTCATAAGCTCATAATTATAGTAATGTTTAGATTTTTTGCTTTTTCTTGCCCAAATAATAAATTCAGTAGAATGAGTAAAATATCTACAAGAAAGATTCGGCGGAGGATTTGTTTTTGCCCATGTAATACAATTTAATATTTTATAATCTAGTTCCGTCAGCATTTGTGCTACAGAAAAAATATTATGAAATGTTCCGCTTATCCAAATAGTACCATTTTCAGTCAAATGTTCTTTGCATGCTTTAAGCCAATTTAAATTAAATTGATTATCTTTTTCAAATCCATTGGAGCGATCCCACTCACCTTTGTTTACACTTACCATTTTTCCACTTTGAACAGAAATGCCATCGTTTGACAAGAAGTACGGCGGATCAGCAAAAATCATATCAAACTTAAAATCAAATTGATTTAATAAATTAATACAGTCGCCTTTTAAAAGAGTAAAGGCTCTATCTTCTGATTTGTAAAACGAAGTTATCATTTATGCAAGACCATTCTCTACTAACCCATTCATTAACATTGCTCTACCAGACCAATTCCAGTAAGTCACATCTTGTTCGATGAAAAGCCATTTTATAGCTAAAATAATTATTACAACTGGTCTCTGATGATTATCACAATCAGTAAAGAATATGTCTTTTATTGATGAAGTATCAAATCCCAGAAGATTATAAACGTTTGTAATTGATTTTTTTATATGTTCATACCGTTGTTCAGATAATGAACTTTTCAAACCTTGCAGAGTTTGAATAATATCATTATGACTAGGGTTTGTGTGTCTCCTAGATGATTTGAAATACATTCCGTTAATATGTACTATAAAATCAAACCCTTTGTTTAATGGAGCTGGTCTTTTTAATACAATGCTTAGGTTGTCATATTTTTCAACAGTATATTCATATTTTGACGACAAGTCACCTTTTCCTGTGCCGCATTGTTCATTAAGGAATAATTCTACAATCTCTCTGCGTGCTTCTATACGAGACCCTGCTAGTAATTCATGTATTTGTTTCGTTAATGCCATAATTCTTTTCCCAATTTAAGAATAAACTCATTTATCGTATTTAAATTATATATGCTTGGAATAATTGAGAAGGCTTCTTCAAGTTTGTTTTTAGCAAACAACCAACCTTGTCCATCTGTAATCCAAACAAATTCAAAGCTTGGATATTGGTTTATTTTTGGAGCAACATCAGAGTAAGCTCTTGCAACTTCATTTAACTTGGAGCCACCACCGTTGTAAAAATTTGTTTCAATGAGATAGGTTTTAACCTTTGTTTTAATTACAAAATCAAAGCGTTTTAAATCAGCACCTAAGCTTGTAATCTCAGGGAATTCGGAGCTGTTAACTTCTTTACTATAAGGTATTTTTGCCTTATCAAAGAGTAAAGATACAGCTTTTGACATATTGTCACCGCCACGATTTTTTCTTGCATTTGTATCTAAACCAACTTCAACACCAAAAACATAATCAACAAGATTTGAGATGGATTTATTTTTAAAAACTTCACCTAAACCAGTATCTTCAATAAACTCATAAATTTTCCCTGGATTTTCAAAATATGTATCAAGAAGTACAATGTTACCGTCCCGGTTAAAAGTTTTAGCTTTTTTATTTTTTCTTACTGCAATTAATATGTCTAAAACTTCAAAAACTTTTGGATTTTCTTCAAATAATTCTTCGATAGCAAGCTTTAAGTTATTTTTTCCAATCAAATAATTAAGTTGGTTAAGTTTTATAGATATTTTAGATGTGTTATCTTTAATTTTTAAAAAATCGGTGAAATAATCAAGTGTTGCATTAGTTTCACTTAGCTGTGATAAAAATATTTTAAATTGCTCTGACATACTCTGAAACCTCTTGCTGTTGGTTGGTGATTAGTAATTCAGTTAGTTTACCACGCTTAGCTGCATTTGAATTAACCATTCTGCTTGCATAGACACGATTTATATTAAATTGTTGATAAAGTTCATCAAAAAAATCATCATCTGGATTTTTACTCTTTACATCAGAGTTACTCAAAATGAAAGTGTGTCCTAATGAATCAATTTTTTTGCAAAAATTCTTTAAACGAATTTGCTCGTTATCATTAAAGTTTTCCTTTGAATATGAGTTAAAGCTAGACGTATCTGTCAAAGGCTTATATGGTGGATCGAAATAAAAAAGAGAATTATTAGAAGCATATTTTAGCGTCTCTTCAAAATCACCTGTCAAGACTTCTACTTTTTGGAGAATTGCGCTGTCAGCAAGTATAGTTTCTTTATCACATATCTTAGGGTTAGAATATCTGCCAAATGGAACATTAAAAAGCCCTTTGCTGTTTACACGGTAAAGTCCATTGAAGCATGTGCGATTCAAAAAAATAAATAAAGCAGTATTCTCAACTGGTTGCAATCTTTTTGTATTGAACTTTTCTCTTGCTTTTAGATAATAAGTTTTTCTGCTTTCTTCATCCAAACAAAGATATTCATCTTGAATAACCTGCAATTTATGAATCAAATCATTTGGGTTTTCTTTTATGATTCTATATGCAGTTGTCAAATCAGGGTTAATATCATTAATAACTGCTTTTGATATATTTGGGTATTGCTGTAAAATCCAAAACAAGACAGCTCCACCACCGACAAAAGGTTCAATATAGGTAACATTGTTTAATGAGTTAAGGTTTTCCGGTAGCGCTTGATCTATTTTTTGAATGAGTTGAGTTTTTCCTCCAACCCATTTAATGAATGGCTTTGCTTTTGCTTTCATGATTTAACTCCTTTAGTAGTAAATTCTCTATTGTTATACAGAAATTATCTTCAGCTTGCCCACAACGTTTGTGTATACGCATTGCGTATATACTCCCAAATCAGCATGTTTTACG
>CAZJWE010000264.1:0-4275 GCA_964549265.1 uncultured Bacteroidales bacterium
TGAATTCTAAAATAAACACTATTTCCACAAAAATTGCAGTAGTACCTATATTTTAAAGTGCAATAAAAGCAATACATTTAATTGTATCTTTTAAAATGCAAAATTAATAAAAGAAAAATATCTATTACAAGATAAAAGGATTCGAGTTTTTTTCTTCTTTTATGGATGTTTCTTCCCCGTGTCCCGGATATACTATTGTATTGTCGGGCAGTGAGAACATGTTGTTTTTAATGCTTTGGATCAATGTATCGTGGTTTCCTCCAGGAAGGTCAGACCTCCCGATGCTTCTGTGAAATAAGAGGTCACCACAGAATAATATGTTTTGATTTTTAATATACAGTGCAATATTCCCCGGAGAATGCCCGGGAACATGAATGATTTCAATAGTGCAATCATTCAGTTTAATACTGTCATTTTCTGTAATTGTTGAGATTGTTTCGGGAGGTTCGGCTTTCAGGCCAAACATAGAAGCAAATGCCTGTGCATTGTCAATTAAAAAATGATCATTGGGATGGACAAGCAGTGGCTTATGATATGTTTGATTTAAGCATTTGGCACCGAAAATATGATCAATATGGCCATGCGTTGCAATTATTTTATCAGGGATAATGTGATTGTCATGCATGAAAGCCATGAATGTGTTTTTTTCTGTATCATCATAAAATGCCGGGTCAATAATGATTCCTTTTGAATGATTGTCATAAATTATATACGAATTGACCTGGAAAGGACTGAATATGAATCTTTTAATTTTTAACATTTAATTTTTTAAGATTTAAAATTATGGTACTACCTTTATTTTAGTGGTTAAATATTTTTATAGGACCTAAAATACTGTTTAAACAAATTGCAAGTTACCATTAAATTCGTGGCAGAACCAAAATTACATTAATTGGTTCCTTTTTTCATTGGCACAAAGGTATACAAACCGTGTTCGGTTCTTTCATAATCATCATCACTTATTTTATCTATTACGGTCATGGTTTGAGTACCTGCCTTATCAAGAGGTATCACCATTTTACCTCCTGTTTTCAATTGTTGAAATAGTTTTTCAGGGATTTCCGGTGCCGCTGCTGTAATAAGGACTTTATCAAAAGGCCCGTAGGATGGTTTGCCTTCATATCCATCACCATAAAAAAAATACGGTTTGTATCCGATTTTTGGAAGTAAGGATTGAGCCCTGAGATAAAGTTCTTTGTGCCGTTCGATGGTATACACTTTGGCACCAAGTTCTAGCAGCACTGCTGCCTGATACCCCGATCCTGTACCAATTTCAAGTATTTTATCATTTTTTTCTACTTCGAGTAGTTCTGTTTGCCTTGCAACTGTATAAGGCTGAGATATGGTCTGACCGGATCCTATAGGGAATGCCTGGTCTTTGTAAGCAAAATTGATAAATCCGCTGTCCATGAATAGATGACGCGGTACTTTATTGATCGCGTCCAGTACTCTTTTGTCACGTATACCTTTATTGATAAGCTGTTCAACAAGTTTTTGCCGTAATCCTTTATGTCTGAATGTATCTTCCATATATTTATTTGGTTTGTATGCAAAAATAAAATACTAAAGGTAAATCATAAATTTTATTAATTAACAGGTACAGGTTAATAAATAATTCACAAAAATTTAGCCAAATATTAAAAATACATTTATGTTTGTTAAATAAATTTTTCACTATGATAAAACTTGGTATTATTGGAGAACAATTAGATTGCCTTGATGATATTCATTTGATTAATGCATTGAGTAACTATGAATTGGCAGGATTCTACGATCCGGCTTGCATTATGCCAAATAATGACAATGATACCGGTTCTTTGTATGATATTAAAATGTTTGACACAGCAGATGAGCTTTTTCAGGTAGTTGATGCTGTGATTGTTAAGATTACAGAAAATCATTTTCATTTAATAGAAAAAGCACTTCGATATTCTAAACACATTTTGATTGATGACTTGATTACCAATTTTTCAATTGATGAATTGAACTATTTAATTAAAATGAAGAATGAAGCCAATGTTCGGGTTAAGATATATAATCAATTTTTATACAACCCGGCATACCTGGCTGCCAAAGAATTTTTTAAGCCGCCTTTATACATTCAAATACAAAATGGTATTCATTATGCTGTATCAAGCTCTACAAGCTCATTAGTACTCGACAAATTGATACATGATATGTTTTTAATATGCTCAATGATTCAATCCGGTATATCAAAGATATATACACATGGTATATCAGTTAATGAAATGGGGGCTGATATTGCAAATGTGTGTATGGAATTTGATAATGGAGATATAGCTAATTTCATAATAAATAAAACCTCATATAAGAATGTATATGAGGTTTCTTTTTACCAAAAAAAATCGCATATAAAAGTTGATTTATTAAATAAATCAGGATGGATCAAAACGATTTATGAAGGAGAGCATGTATTAAAGAAAAATCATGATAGTATGTTTTTAAAGACAAATAATAAAATTAATAATCCGAGGATGCAAGAATTTAAACATTTTTTGTATGCCATACATTCATCAAGCCCTTTGTTTGATTTGGAACGTAACAGGCTTGTGTTGGAAAAATCTTTTGCGATTGATAACATGTTAAATAGATTTATTTTAGTATAAAATGTTTATTATTTTTAAACCATACAAGTTATATATACGTTATGTTAAATAAAAATAAAATCAATATTAAACAATATTTCTTGTTTTTTGTCGATTTAATATAATAATAAAAAGGGATTCATGGATAGGGAAGCACAGGTGACTAAGTATGTACTTGCAGATATTTTTTCAGCATCATTGAGTTGGGCTATTTTTTTTGTATTTCGTAAGTATTATGTTGCTAATGATATAATTAGTCAGCGTATTGAGATATGGTCCGATCCTAACTTTATATTAGGAATAATTTTTGTTGCCATGTATTGGGTCTTATTGTATTATGCTTCAGGTTATTATGTGAATGTTTTCAGGAAATCGCGCTTGAATGAGCTGGGACAGACCTTTGCCACGACTTTTTTTGGAGTTGTCATCTTATTTTTTGCTTTGATTTTAGATGATATTATTAATTCATATCATAATTATTATGTGTTTTTCCTGACACTGTTCGGGATTCATTTTACATTGACTTATATCCCAAGGGCATATATTACATCTCAAACTTCCCGGAAAGTAAAAAAAGGCGATATTGCATTCAATACATTGCTAATAGGAAGTAATAAAAAAGCATTGGATACATATATGGACATTAATAAACAATTTAAAACCACCGGGAATAAATTTATTGGTTTTGTAAGTGTGAATGGTGGATCGGATTTTAGTTTAAAACAATATCTACCCTATCTTGGAAAAATAGATTATCTAACAGAGTTGATTGATAAATATGAAATTGAGGATGTGATCGTAGCCATAGAATCATCCGAACATGAAAAAATAAATCAGATTGTAAATAATTTGAGTATTCATAATGTGAATATTCGGGTAATCCCGGATATGTATGATATTATTACAGGGAGTGTTAAACTAAGTTCAATCGTTGGTGTCCCGTTGGTTGAGTTGTCGAATAATTTAATGTCGAATTGGGAGAAAAGTGTCAAGCATTTTATTGATATCACATTTTCTTTACTTGCCCTGATTATTCTTTTACCTTTATGTTTGGTGTTGATGATAGCGATTAAACTGACTTCAAAAGGGCCTGTTTTTTATAGTCATTATCGTATTGGCAAACATGGTAAGCCTTTTAAAATTTATAAGTTCCGTTCAATGTATTGCGATGCTGAATCTGAAGGCCCTAAGCTCTCGTGCAAAGGAGACCAGCGAATTACTCCTTTGGGAAATATCATGCGCAAGGCCAGACTCGACGAAATTCCTAATTTTATAAATGTTCTGAAAGGGGATATGTCGCTTGTCGGGCCACGGCCAGAAAGAAAATTTTTTATAGATCAGATTGTTCAACGAGCACCTCACTATGTTCATTTGCATAAAATTAAACCAGGCATTACGTCGCTCGGACAAGTTAAATATGGTTATGCCGAAAATGTAGACCAGATGATTAAACGATTGCGCTATGATTTGATTTATATGGAAAACATGTCTGTTTTTTTAGATTTTAAAATCCTTATTTATACCTTATCTACTCTCATGAAACGCAATGGGGTCTAATTTTATCTTTTTTAGTTCTTTATATACAGGTTGTTTCTTTTTTAAGATACTCTCGAATATAGGGGACTTCTAATAATTCCTTCGCATCAAAATTTTCAGAGTTTTTCATAGA
>CAZJWE010000265.1:0-4235 GCA_964549265.1 uncultured Bacteroidales bacterium
ATAATAACCTGTTAATAGGAACAAATAATGGATTAAATATATTTAATAGAAAAAAAGAAAAATTTATCCGTTTTTTTGCCGATTCTTCAAAATCATCAACATTATGTTATAACAAAATCAATAGATTTTTAAAAGACAAGGAAGATAATTTTTGGATCGTCACAGAAAGAGGAATCAACAAATTTAAAATAATTAACAATAATACTTACGAATTTAAATCTTACCAGCCTGATTTTAAGTTTGTTAAATCAAGACTTAGTGATGTTGTCCAAGATCAACGAGGAGGAATATGGGTTAGTTCATGGGGAGAAGGGCTGTTTAAATTTAATCCTGAAACGGGTGAATTTATAAGTTTTTTTTACGACGATTCAAATCTGTTAACTAATATTAAAAATATTATATGTATTGAAGTTTCAAAACAAGGGGAGATTTGGATCGGAACATATAATAAGGGAATTATTATTTATAACCAGGAAAAAAATAAAATCAGGACTTATCAAAACGATAAGGCATTGGCAAATTTATTTAATACATCATTATGGGTCAAAGATTTGTATAAAGATCGTAATGGCCTGATGTGGGCATCAGTAATAGATAATACCAGGTCATGGCTTTTTGTATATGATCCCCAATATGATAAAATGATTTTAAAAAGAAGCCAAAGAACCATTGACCCAAAGACAAATGAAATCATATCAAAAGGAGCAGTAAATGAGATATATGAAGATGATAATAACATTCTTTGGTTGGCAAATTCTCTGGCTGGCATCGAGAAATATGATCCCAATCAAAATAAATTTTCAAAATATTACATCAAATTAAAAGGAGAAAATCAATATCGTGATTATATCAAAGATATTGAAGAAAATAACGATCAAAGAATTTGGCTCGCTACATTTGGCGATGGCTTGATATTATGCGACAAAACATCCGGGAAGATAATAAAACGTTATTTTTTTGACGATCGTTCCACAAAGGGGAATTTGATTAACTCCGTATGTAAAGATAAAAACGGGAAAATATGGGTGGGGTCTGTAGATGGGTTATACAAGTTTAATCACTTAAATGAGGAAATTGAAAAAATATACCGTCATCATGATAATAAAACATCAATTACTCATAAAACAATACTTCAAATTATTAATGATCCAAATGGAATGATTACTATACTGACTCAGGAAGGAATTGACAGAATCAATCCTGATAATGGGGAAATTTTAACAAATGATATTCTTAAGAACATAAAAATTGATAAAATATCATTCATAAATTATGATAAATCAGGCAATCTCTTGGCTTGTGGATCGAATGGATTTGCATTCATTAATGTTAATAACAATGAAATAAAATACCTGGAACATTCTAATCGAAATGCAAATAGTTTAATTAGTGACCAAACTACATGTGCCCTGGAAGGGGATAATAAAAGATATTGGATTGGAACAACAAATGGATTGAGTATGTTTGATAGTAAAAATAATACATATAAAAATTACACAAAACAAGACGGATTAGCAGCCAATAATATTTTAAGAATAATAAAAACAGACAAAGGAATATGGATGCGTACCAATAAAGGACTTTCGTATTTAAATCCAAATGATACTTCAATTAAAAATTATTCAATAAACGATGGATTGAGATATACCTATTTTGGGAATTGTTTGTGGGAAGATTCAGAAGATTTTATTTATCTGTCTGACGAACATGCATATACGAGGTTTCTTCCTGATAGTATAAAGGAAAATAATTTTCTTCCGCCTGTATATTTTACAGGAATGAAAATCAATGGATTTGATGTGGGTTTCGTGGAAGGCTCTGTTTTAAACAAAACGCTTAATTATACCCAAAAAATTACATTGAAGCCACACCATAAACAATTATATTTTTCTTTTGCTGCACTCAATTATACCCTTCCTGAAAAAAATCTGTATAAATATATATTGGAAGGATATGATACAGCTTGGCATCGGTTAGGCCACCGGAATGAATTATTTTTAATGAACCTTCCTCCTGGGGATTACACATTGAAAGTTATGGGTTCAAACAACGATGCCGTATGGAATCCTGTACCAACAACATTAAATATTACAATGTTGCCTGTCTGGTGGAAAACATGGTGGGCTATTTTGATTTATATATCATTAACTGCACTCTTATTAATAGTATTCTTTTATTTCAGAATAAGCCGGATAAAATACAATAAAAACCTTGAATTGGAAAAAGAAAAAGCTACACTACAACATGAAAACGATGAATTGAAACTAAAATTTTTTACGAATATATCACATGAATTCCGAACACCCCTTACATTAATCATAAGTCCTTTGGAATCAATCTTGAACAACTTAAATCCAAATCAAAAAATCAATTCGGTCGTACACCAATTAAAGTTGATCTATAAAAATGCATCAAGATTAAACATGTTGATAAATAGAGTTTTAGAGGTTAGAAAAATCCAATCCGGGCACATTAAAGTGAATTGGTCAAAAGAAGATCTTGTGTATGATATTAAAGATGTCTATGAAAACTTCAAAGGTTTAGCTGAACAAAAAAAAATCAATTATACCTTTTATTCATTTTATACAAATTTCAACGCATGGATCGATTTAAAAAAATTACAACACATAATATTTAATCTCATCTCCAATGCATTTAAATTTACTCCGGACTCCGGAAGTATCGAAATATCTTTTGATAGTGAGGAGTATACAGAAAACAAGAATTTGCAATCAAAAAAATACCTAAAAATAAAAGTGAGAGACTCCGGTATTGGAATCCCTGAAAAAGAATTCCGTTCTGTTTTTTCCAGGTTTCACCGTGCAGGCAATGGAGGAGTAGAAGATACAAAATCCCCGGGGACGGGCATCGGACTTGAATTATCTAAAGAATATGTGGAACTCATGGGAGGAGAAATAATAGTTAGCAGCGAACAAGGAAAAGGCACAGAATTTAAAATTATTATTCCATACTATACGGATGAAGAAATTAATGAATTCACAACAAATGATAGCAATCAAAATTTATTGAAAGATGATGAATCTACATCAGTTGTTACTGATGAAATATCTTATGATGGTGAACTTATTACCGAATCCGAAGAGAATTTTGGTGTTGACGATTCTGATCATATATCAATAAACCGGGAGAAAGAAGATATGCCCACCATGTTAATCGTTGAAGATAATTTAGACCTTTTAAATTTCTTAAAATCAAATTATTCAAAAAAATATAATGTAATAATAGCAGAAAACGGTCAACAGGGAATCGATATCGCTTTAAATGAAATTCCTGATATCATTATCAGCGATATTATGATGCCAGAAGTGGATGGAGTGGAATTATGCCGGCAATTAAAAGGCAATAAAATTACCAGTCATATACCAATTATTTTATTAACGGCAAAATCACTTATAGAACACCAAATCAAAGGCTATGAAATAGGTGCCGATGATTATATTACAAAACCTTTTGATATTAATATCTTAAATACAAGGATAAAAAATCTGTTAGAAAACAGAAAACGTATGCAGCGATTCTTTTTATCTGATATGTTTAATGATCTACAGCATATACCCCAAATATCATCTGCAGATAAAATATTTTTAACAGAAATAGAAGAAATAGTTGAACATTCGTACATGAGTGAAGATTTTACTGTTGAACGTTTTGCAGAACAAATGAAAATCAGCCGTTCCCAATTACATAGAAAATTCATGGGATTCCTGGGAATCTCCCCAAGCAGCTACATAAAAAAATACCGGCTTAACAAAGCAGCAGAAATGTTAAAATCTACCAGTAATCCAAATATTGCTGAGGTTTCTTTTAAATGTGGATTTAAGCACCCTTCCCATTTTACTCGTAGCTTTAGGAATTTATTTAAAATATCACCAACCGAATACATCAAACAGTAATCCTGATAAATCACTTTAATTCACTGAATTATAGTGATTTTGCAAGAAAGTGGTTATTCATAATATTAATAAATAAGGTTCTACCACGAATTTAATGGTAATTTGCGATTTATTTATGGGGGTTGAAATATAGTTTAACGTAGTTTATATGTTGTATTTTGGATTTCAGAAGCTGGAAATTTATCAGCTTTCAAAAGAGTTGGTAAAGGATATTTATAAGTTAAGCAGTTCTTTTCCCCCAGATGAACCGAGCCATGACAAAAAATTTGACAAACACGAGCATGATTATAATGTATTTGTTTATATTGTACAAAGTCAATA
>CAZJWE010000266.1:0-4192 GCA_964549265.1 uncultured Bacteroidales bacterium
GGAGCCTTATACTTTCACTTGGAACCAAAAAAAGCTATAATAAATGACATAAACTCTAAATTAATAGCTTTTTATCATGGAGTGAAAAACGATTTTGAAAACTTAAACAAAGAGCTTAAAGAAATAGGAAAAATTTACAAAATCAATCGCGAAAAATTTGAAGAATTAAAGCAAAAAACACCAGAACAAAGAGTTAGGGATAATAATGAAACGCTTTATTATGAGATAAGAGACATGTTTAATGACCTTGTTGATAAAGAATATTCAGATGCCCTTTTGTACTTTTTTATTAACAAGACGGCATACTCCGGTATGATTCGTTATAATTCAAAAGGCGAGTTTAATGTTCCATGTGGGCGGTATAAATATTTTAATGTCATTTACAATTAAGGAAGTTATGACAAAAGTAGAGGCAATTCAAAAAGTTATGGAAGATAATGGAGGAACTGCAAGTTTAGAAATTATCTACCGTAATATTGAAAAATACTATCCAACCGCTAAAAAATCTAAAGAGTGGGAAGCCGGAATCCGAGGTGTCTTATATCGGGAGATTAGAAATAAAAAACGATTTAAAAAAATTGGATTAAGCATTTATGCACTAAAAGATTACATTGAAGAACAAAAGCCTCATAAAGAAGATACAATCAGAATGCATTCTTACATTGAAGGGATTTGTTTAGAGATTGGGAATTTTAAAAAATTTCATACTTATACAGCAGATCCTTCTGCCATATATAGAGACAAGCTCAACCTTTATAGCTTTGCTTCAATAAATGACGTGCCTATCTTTTCTTATTCAGAAATTATTCAAGAAGTAAAAAGAATGGATGTTATATGGTTTAATTCTAACGGGTTTTATTTCCCTCAAAAAGTTTTTGAAATAGTTGATAGTATTGGAACTCTTAATGGAGCATTTAATAGATGTATTCAACTTAAAAATTTCAGAACAGATTTTTTTATAGTAGCACCAGAAAAGCATAGGAACAAATTTAATCAAACCTTAAAATTAGAGGCATATAAAGAAAGCAGTAATCGTTTCAAGTTTATCAATTATGATGAAATTATTGAATTATATGAAAATACCTCAAGGGTAAATAAAATTGAGGGGAAAATATTTTAATATGAACGACCTACTTGAAATATTTCATTGTTTTTGGCAGCAAACTCAACCATATGACCAAAGGACTGAATTTGCTGAAAATTTTACTTGTTGGGATGTTCGAGGAAATATAAATCCATCACCAAAAGCACTTGGATTCGTATCACTTTCGCCTATTATAAAGCTTACATCAGCGGGCGAAGAATTGGTAACTTCTAAACGAAAAGAGGAAATCTTTTTAAGACAACTTCTTAAATTTCAAGTTCCTTCACCATTTCATAAACCAACAGATAAAGCTGCTGAATTTTGGGTTAAGCCCTATCTTGAACTATTTCGGTTGATTCGACATTTTGGTTCATTGAAGTTTGATGAATTAAGATTGTTTGGGTTGCAATTAACCGATTACAGACAGTTCGACATGGTTGTTTCCAAAATTGACCAATTTAGAATTAAGAAAGCCAAGAATAAAGGAAATTACAAGAAGTTCTTTAAAGGGTATTTGCATTCAGAATTACAGTTAATATATTCAGATAAAATTCAATCAGGAAAAACAAAAACCAGAGAAACCAAAGACGCTTCTATTACAAAATTTCTAAGTACACAAGAATCTAATCTGAGAGATTATGCAGATGCGTGCGTTCGTTATTTAAGAGCAACCGGAATGGTGGATATTTCACATATTGGAAAGTCTTTATCTATTAATCCTGAAAAAATAGAGGAAGTAGATTACTTTTTGAAAACGACTGCCCAAGACCCCTGTTTTGTAGAAAATGAAGAGCGATATGTTGCATATTTAGGAAATCCAGAGCTTCCAAAGCTCTTAACTGATAACAGAGAATTACTCATCAAAAAAATTCAGTCAGAATTCCCTACTTTACATATTGACGATACAATGAGTCTGAAAGAGCTGAAAAATATTTTGGCTGATGAGTTAGATAATCGAAAGGAGCAATTCATAACTAATCAAGTAGCGGCAATAAAGGACTACCGACTTTTTGAAGAAATAAATACAACATTTGACCAAATACTTGAAAATACTTTATACGACACACCTCTGATGTTAGAATGGAACACTTGGAGAGCAATGACAATGTTAGATGGAGGTAGGATTAAAGCGAATTTAAAATTTGATGATTTTGGAAAACCAATGTCAACCGCTCAAGGAAATATGGCAGATATTTTATGTGATTATGGTGATTTTGGATTGACAGTTGAAGTTACAATGCAATCTGGGAGAAGACAGTATGAAACAGAAGGAGAGCCTGTTACAAGGCATCTTGCTAAAGTAAAAAAAGAAACCGATAAACCAGCTTACTGTTTATTTATTGCCCCAAATATCAATGAAGCTTGTATAGCGCATTTTTATGCTTTACACAAAATCAATATAAGCTATTATGGAGGAACTACAACAATCATCCCGTTACCCTTGAAAGTTTTTATTAAAATGCTTGAAGATTCATATAATGCAAGTTATGTTCCTGAACCAAAACACGTTCAACGTTTTTTTGAATACTCAAATAAAATAGCAAAAGAATCAAGTACTGAAATGGATTGGTATAACAAAATTACTGAAAAAGCATTGAATTGGTTGACTGGATAAAAAAGGCCGAAGGCATAATCGAATAGACGGCTGACGGGCAATTAGCACTCCAGTGCACCTCTCACCCCGTGAAATAATTTTTGCAAAGCCAAAATTGCATCGCATTTAACAGGGCAAACACCTCTCGACGTATGCTTGGGCAATAGCTTCAGCATAGGCACTACTGCCCAATACTGAGCGGTACGTTGATACAGTATTACTGCTCTTTTCCCCAGTAGTATCTGCTCTTTTTTACAATGTCGTTGGCTCAACTTGGGATTCGGTCACCCAAATAATGATTAACGCCATTACATTAAAATAGTCAAGTCGTTTCACATTCAGCCCTTCCCTGACTTTGTGATGCCTCTCTGATTTATTCTCAAAGCTCTTTGATATCAGTGTATTTGCATGGGTCATAATGACAAGTCATGTTCATATAATCATAGGCAGTAAAAAAATAATTTTGATACTACAAGAATAAATATTATATTCGTAGCCACTAATATGTATTTAAGTATTTGCTAATAAATGACTGAATTAGAAATATCCAATATAATTAAGGCATTGTCTGTAAATTCAAGATTGCAGATAGTGAAACTGATAAGTAATAAAAGATTGTGCGTGAATGCCATTGCAAGAAGGCTTGAAATTACACAATCAGCCGTTTCTCAACACCTTAAAGTATTAAAAGATTGCAATTTAGTTTTTTCTGAAAGATACGGTTCAATCATTCATTATCAACTAAATAAGGAGAAGATTGAAGAATTTTTAATCGGCTTGTCAAACCTCTTAACAGATTCGCAAAAATGACAAATAGTATATTAGAAGTACAAAACTTAAAAAAGGCCTACAATAGTTTTGTCGCCGTTAATGATATCACTTTCAACGTTAACCGTGCTGAAATATTTGGTTTCCTGGGGCCAAATGGCGCAGGAAAAACTACAACAATAAATATGCTTATCGGCCTTGCAAAAGTTACTTCGGGTAAAATTTTCTATAACGAAACGGATTTAACAAGCAACATTAAAAAAGCTCAGGAAATGATAGGGGTGGTTCCTGACGAAAGCAACCTTTACGGCGAAATGAGTGGTTTTGACAACCTTTGTTTTTGTGGTGCGTTATACGGGCTTTCAAAAGTAGAAAGGCAAAAAAAAGCCTCTGAATTACTTGAAGTATTCCAATTAAGCGATGTGGCAGATAAAAAGTTCAAAGCCTATTCAAAAGGAATGAAACGAAAACTGACCATTGCCGCCGCCCTTATTCATAATCCGGAAATATTATTCCTTGATGAACCAACCAGCGGTATAGACGTGGCCAATATAAGGCAAATCAGGAGGCTGATAAAAAAGCTCAATGAAAACGGGACAACAATTTTTCTGACAACACACTACATTGAAGAAGCAGAACGCTTATGCCACAGGGTTGCTTTTATTAACAAGGGAGAAATTATTAAAACCGACAGCGTTGACTACCTTGTAAATGAGAGCCGCGTAACAAATAGTATCGAGGTCAGG
>CAZJWE010000267.1:0-4173 GCA_964549265.1 uncultured Bacteroidales bacterium
AAAACAAGCACATAACAAAATTAAATTGAGCGTTTGTAAATGTTTGTAAATGTTTATAAATGTTTGTAAGCGTTTACAAATGAATTTCCGGGAGCAATGGAAAAATGTGGCCATGTTCTTCGCCTCGAAAAACAGTTATTCCGGTACCCTGGACATGTGAATTTTATATTATTTCATTTATTGTCTGAACCATGATTTTCAGGATTGGTTTGATTTCTTGATTTTGTTTGTTTTAATATAAAAAAACATAGGAAATTGACCAGTATTTAGTTCAACACGTAACCGGGGACGAATCGACCAACGGGAGCTCATGACCGAAGGGAATAACATTGGACGGGCTCAGCGAAGCGAATCCTCGCCGGGTCTTTCAGAGCGATTAGATTCCTGTATATTGGCGTTTCGTTGGTTTTCATTTCGCTATTTGTTTCATTTTTCATTTATTCCCTTGTATTAAATACCAGTCTATCCACGAATCTAGCTGACTAACCGAATTTGGTCGAAGCAAAATCTCCCGTTTTTCATTGAGCAGATAAATGGTCGGTGTGGCAAATACATGAAAGCTTTGTACAATTGGGCTTTCCCACTTTTGGTAATCGCATAAGCTGATAAAAGGAAACACTTTGGCAAAATTTTTAAATATTCTCTCGTCTTCGTCAAGCGAAACAAAAACCACTTCAACGCTTTGTTCTTTCCATTTTTTGTAAAGACCTGAAACTTTTGAAAGTTCTTGCGGACATTGCGGACACCAACTTGCACCAAAAACCACCACAATGTATTTGCTTTTTAAATCAGAAAATTTTTTTGGTTGCTTTAAAGCATCGTAGTCAGGTGCGATTACTTCTTTTTTGAAATCAAAATCGGGGGCAATGTTTCCCTTTTTCATGGCCCGGTAGCTTTCCAATTGGGCGGCAAAATCGTTGTTAATAGTGCATGAATTTTCATTTAATAGTTTTAATGCAAGATATTCAGAAGCCTTAAACAAACTGCGTTTTTCAAGAAATTTAAATAAGTATTCGGTTATCTCATTTAATTTCTGCTCGACCGGTAAAAGGTTTGCAACCAAAATATCAATGGACTTATTCATTTCGATATAAACCGAATCCAAAGAACGTCCGCTGTTTTCTATCAACCAAAAATGGCTTTCAATGACATCTGCCAGTAATCCGCTTTTTTGCAAACGAGGATCCGTATAGTCTATTTTGCGGAACGCTGCAATGGCAGTCGGTATTTCTTCGGTTCGGTATTGTGCAATGGTAGAAACCGAACCTACCAATTTGCGAAGCGGCAAATAATAGCTTACATAAGAATCTGTGGGCAAGCTTGCCAAAAAATGCTCATCCTCAGTTTTAATTCGTTGCTTTTCATTGGCAATTGCTTGTTTTGGGACTTCTTGCACTGCAAAAAGCGAATCTTTTGCATATATTTTTTCCAAATACCCCCAGGCACTTAATGCCTGCTCTCTGCGTGGATGCTCGGTAGCATATTGTGCAAATAGTTGGTTTTCCTGCCCTTGAATTACCTTGCTGCTTTCGGCAATGGAAAAACTTTCTCCCCTGGAATTCCCAACAGGGTAAACTTTCAACTTTATACTTTCACCTCCAAGCACCACAAAAAAAGGTTTGTTGTCGGCTGCTGATAAATAGCCCATACCATGGTCTTTATCGGTGAATTTTAATGTAAAAATGCCTTGCTCCGAAACCTTTATGCTATCGATGGTATAAATATCAAAACCTTCAAAACCCACAAGACGAACCTGCTGACCCGCCAAAAGAGGGAAATTGCCGGTGATGGTATATGTTGTTTGAGATTTTGCAATGATGCTCAGAAATGCAAACAGAACGAGTATTATTTTTTTTGTGATCATATTTTTTGTGATTTTATAAATATTCCCAAAAGTTATCCTTATTAATTACAATCGTATTTTTGGGATGGTATTTTTCAATAAATGATTTTGAGAAAATAACTTTTTTAGTAGGACTATATTTTATTTCATAAGCAGTAATCTCGTTTTCCAACACTTCTAAAAAATCAATTTCTGCATGTTGTGTATTCCTCCAATAGTGTGTTTTGCCGTAAAACCCTGAACAATTTAATTGCTTCATTTTTTCGCTAATGAAAAAGTTTTCAAACAATTCACCTTTATCTTGTCGGCCGGATAAGGGATTAAATTGCCCTATTATGGCGTTACGTATTCCATTGTCGTAGAAATAGATTTTGGGTTTAGCGGTAATCTCATTACGTTGGTTGCTTGAATATGGGTGAAGTCGAAAAATAACAAACACTTTTTCCAGTAAATCAATATAATTAACAACTGTTATTCTATCGACACCCAATATTTTTGACAATTCGTTATAAGAAACTTGGCTGCCCATTTGTAGAGCCAATGCGTGAAGTAACTTCATAAGCAAATCAGGTTTCTTAATATTTACCAATTCTAAAATATCTTTATACAAATAACTTCCTGCCAATTGCAACAAGACTTTTTGCTTTTTGCTTTCGGTTACAACCTCAGGGTAACATCCATAAATCAAAAACTCATCGAAACGGTTAATTGTATTAGCAAAAGTATAATGGCTTTTTACTTCGTTCCAGCTTAACGGAAAGAGTTGGTGTTCCCATTTTCTTCCTGTTAAAGGTTCATTTATCTGGTTGCCTAAATCTAATGAGGAAGAACCCGTAACAATAAATTGCTTATTCAATCGGGCATCAATAAGCATTTTTATCCCCAATCCAATATTTTCAATGCGTTGGGCTTCGTCAATAACCACCACTTCATACTCGGCTACCATTTGCAACAAAAATTTTAAATTTGCATTCGAAAAGGTAATTCGTGTTTGTGGGTCATCGCCATTAATCCACAATACGTTTTTATGTGCCACTAACGTTTGAATTAGGGTAGTTTTGCCTACTTGCCTTGGACCCAGTAACACGATGGCTTTCTTGTTATCCCAATCTTCAATTATGGAGGTAGTTATATCTCTTTGTATCATTTTGCAAATATAAACAAAAAAATACAAATCGCAATATATTATACTATTTTATGACTACAACCCTAAAATACTATATTTTTTTATCATCATACTTGTTACGCTCTGCTTGTAAATCCAATTCTTTTTAATCATTCGCCATTAATAATTTTTAAATGTCCCAGGGGGTCTGGATGTGGGTAAAAAAATGGATGTTTGCATTGTTGTTATTGTCCCATACGGGACAAAATATCGTGGAATATAATTTTTTCTATCGATATTATGTTCATAACGGGACAAAGATATAAATAATCCAACCCAATAAATGAAATGCACAAAAACCATCGCATCTGCATTGTAGCACTTATTCACCCCGTAGGATAAGCCTGTTTACAAACAAAAATAATCAAAACACAATCCAACGGGGTAAACAACCCCTCTTTAATAAGTGTAAACCTTGTTTTAACGGCACAGCATTCTATTTTTTCTTTTATTGTCATTTTTCAAAACAAAATAAAAAATCGACCCGCTTAGCGGGTATTATAAAATTTCTTGTACGACCGATAGGGCTTCCATAGTCCACCATCTTATATATAGTTGATTTAAACAGTTAATAGCACAATGCGCCTTTGTGCCCTGTTTAACCGTCTGTGCGCACCTAATCCTTAATGCAACGCACAGAGAAGCCGTTCGCACGGTCGTTGCCGTACACGAAGGCACCGCCGCTGTAGAAGTACAGGCTCCTGGCGTTGGCGCCATCTACCGTACTCGACCAATAGTAGCCGAGGATACCCACATCGACGAGCGTGCCATTGCTGTTGACGCGGTAGCCGGCCACGGGCAATTTAAGCGGTGAGCTAAAAGCACCGGCTGCGTTGTTACTGCTCCAACTTGCACGCTCGGCTTCCCATTCTGCTTCTGTAGGCAGACGGTAACCGGTTGGACAGGGATTGTTAGTTCCGCTTACGCCTTGCCAAAGGTTGTCGTTTCGTGGGTTGCGCCAGTCGTAAGGGCTGTCTGGTGCAAGTATAAAATCATCGTGCCCGGGCGTGTCGCTTGTTGCCAATGTAGATGTTGTATTGGAGTTGCGTTTTTCATGCCCGTCTGTTCCACGCCCCCACTGGTATAAATCGCCATACGAAGCTGCATCATTACTTGAATCTGCCACTTGTGATGCTCCGAGGTTGCGATCCATCCAAATTTTGCC
>CAZJWE010000268.1:0-4155 GCA_964549265.1 uncultured Bacteroidales bacterium
ATGGAGCTCGCCATGAGTTTAATCTATTGACTTTGAGTAAACCAAATAGCTTCTTGATAATCATTCAAAAAAATTGTCATGGCTTGATTCATGTTCTTTTTTCTTGTCTTCTAAATTCTGTCTACTGAATTCTGAATTCTAAAATAAACACTATTTAGGCAAACAAAATCCAAAACACAAAATTATTGTCCCGGGTTAACAGTTCCTTTTATATAAAGACGTTCAACATCATGTTTTGGATCATTGGAAATAATGGTCACTAATTTTTTCTGGAACCCTTTTCTACTTCCGGTGCTAAATGTTATTTCTATGGATTTGGATTCGCCCGGTGATAATACTTTGTCCTGTAGCTGCGCCACTGTGCATCCACAACTTGATTTAATTTTGCGTATAATCAGGTTGCTCTTGCCCGTGTTAGTGAATGTGAATTTATGATTGACTTTTGTATGCTGGGGAGCTGATTGAAAGTCATATGTTTTTTCTTTGAATGTAATGACCGGTGCATTTTCCTTTTCTTGTGCAGAAAGCTGAGAGAAATCTTCTTTTATGTTTGCACTAACTGTTATGCGTTGATTGCGAATTTCCTGATTATTGATCGATAAATTGATTTTTTGGACAACAAACCCCCAATCATCAATTTTGGTAGCATTGTATGTTGCTTTTATAGTCCCTTTTTCATTCGGAGATACTGTAGCCGGATGAACACTCATGGTTACATGGTTTGGGATGTTATTAAACGATAAGGTGACAGGATGGTCTGAAATATTTACAAATTCAAAATCTTTTTCTTCTTTCTTATTATGCATTACAGTACCAAAGGCCAAATGATTTGTTCGTAATCTGATGTCTCCTATTTTGTGAGGATATTCATCAGCAAGTGTTTTTTCTTTAGGGTTTACATTGCCTTTTATGGTAAGGACTTTTTGTGAATTTTCGATAGAGTTGGATTTGACATAAATTGTTTTGCTAAAGTGGCCTGGCCTGTTTTTAGGATCAAACGTTGCTTTTACAAACCCTTTTTGCCCGGGCAGGATTGGCTTTTTGCTCCATTCAGGCGCAGTACATCCACACGTTGCTTTGATATCATTTATGATAAGAGGTGCACTTCCGGTGTTTACAAATGTAAAATCACACATCACCTTGCCTTCTGATTCATTGATGTTTCCAAATTCATAAACATCTTTTTCAAATGAAATGTGAGGCCCTTTTTGTTGTCCCCACCCAGCGGATAAGCTGAATACAAAAATCATACAGATGGTTATGACTTGTTTCATTGTATTATTTTTTTAAAGTGTTGAACATTAATAAAGTGATTAAACTATTCTGAGTATTCCGAACATTCTGGTATTTTCGGATTAAACGGAATAATAATAAAAAGTTGTATGTTTTGTATAATTTTATTTAATCAATCCGGAAATTTTTTTGAATTCATCGGTACCAGATACTCTGCACAATTCAAATAATATCGATTCATATGTAGTGACAATGGCCCCTTCGGATATAAAGCGGTTGATCGCAGCCGCCTTGTCATGTTCTTTTCTTGATGAAATACAGTCTGTAACGATAACAGGTGTGTATTGCCGGTCAAGTAAGTCAATTACTGTTTGTAAAATACATACATGTGCTTCTATTCCTGCTATTATCACATATTTTTTTCTGAATGTGGTTAAACGGCTCATGAATTCAGGTTCGTCACAACAACTGAATGTTTTTTTTTCGATGTAACTAAAATGTTTACAACTTTCCCGTAAAGAAGGGATCGTGTCACCAAGCCCTTTGGTATATTGCTGGGTTATAATATTAGGGACTTGCAATACATCCAGCCCTTTTAATAAAATCGGAATATTTTTTTCAAGTGTTGAAGGGTCGAACATTACAGGAGATAATTTTTCCTGTATATCAATAAATATTCCTACACTGTCGTCTTGTTGTATTCTCATATAAAATAGTATATTGTTTATGAATAATGCAGGTTTAATCAATCAAAATGTGATAGTATCTTGTAATGTCAATTTTAAGTGAGAAATTTTTATTCAAGCCGGATGATTTCAAATTCAACTCTTCTGTTCTTTTCTCTTCCTTCAGGAGAGCTGTTCGGTGCAATTGGATATTCAAATGCATATCCTTGTGATACCAGGCGTTCACTACTAATGCCGTTGTTTACAAGATATTCAACAACACTCTTGGCCCTGTTCCTGGAAAGTTTGACATTGTAACTGAACGATCCAATATTGTCTGTATGGCCTGATATTTCAACTTTTTTAATCTCAGGGTTTTGTTTAAGGAATTCAATGACACGGTCGAGTTTTTTATAAGACTCCGGGCTTAAGGTTGCTTTATTATATTCAAAATAGACATTCTCTAATGTGATTTTAGCCCTTTCTTCAAGTTTTTCCAACGGAAAGTTTATGGTGTTCACATTAGAACTTTCTTCAGCACCGGATAATACATTTAATGTTTCCATAGGTATGTATTTCCCGTTAATAAACCTGATTGTTTTATTATAAAACATATATCCTGTTGCTGTAATTTCCACATTATAGGTAAATTTTTCTTCAAATGATATTTCTACTTTATAATTGCCTTCCTGGTCTGTTTTAACCTTTTTTACTATTTCATTTGTCTGGCTGTTGATGATTTTAAGTTTTGCTTCGGGGATTGGCGCTTTTGTTGAAGCTTCAAAAACTTCTCCTTTTATAATGATATTGCTTCTCTCTCTCTCTAAACGGTATATTTTATCATAAATGTAGGATTCAGAATGGTGATCATTGGAGAATCTGTTTGAGCTAAAAAAACCATAAGCAGAATCATTGATTGCAATGTGAAAATAATAATAATCATCGGCACCGGAATTTACAGGGACGCTAAGGTTTTCCACTTTTTTCCAGCCATCAGAAGGATTACCCTCAATTTTAAAAATATCAAAATTGCCTAATCCTTTGTGTCCGTTTGAAGAGAAATACAATACATTATTTTTGGCATCATAGAACGGAGCCATTTCATCTTTTTCTGTATTGATCTTATTGTTTAATTTTATTGTTTTGGTAACCCGGCCGTTATCATTGATTATGCCATAGTAAATGTCAAATGTCCCGTTGCCTGAAGATTCATCAGAAGCAAAAAAGATGATGTTTTCATTATTTATTTCAGCAATCATAGGTGTTTTAACAGATTTGTTTGAATTGATCCCAGAAAACGAAATTTTTTCAGGCTCAGAAGTAATTTTTCCATTAGAATAGTTGCATTTATAAATAGCATTAATATTATCATCATCTGTTTGAGAGACGGTAAAATAAATCGTTTTTCCATCAACAGAAAAACAAGGCGAAAAAATATGTGATAATTCATTGTCAGGAGGATTGATTTCTGATTCTTCACTTTCTTCCCACGAATTATCAGAAGTATTAAAAGGAGCATAAAAAATCCTGTCAAGATATATCTCCCGGTATTTGCCTTTGGCACTTGGCAATTCAATGTTACTTCGTTTTGATTTGGTGATGGTGCCGGTATAATACAAAGTATTGTCTTGCATGTAAGGGCTATAGCTCGAATATTCTGCATTTATGTCATTATCTAATATTGCAACATGATATTTTTTATTCGGGTTCTTGATGCTTTCCATACCCAATTGGCATGATTCTTTATATTGTTTAGCCAATGCGATAGTATCTTTAGAAATAGTGTTATGTTTTTCAATAAACTGCTCATATAAATCGAATGCTTCATTAAATTTGTTTTGAGATTGTTTTACTTTCCCATGCCATAATAATGCTAATGGATATTTATCACCGGCTCTATCATAAATGGTTTTGTATAATTTTTCAGCTTCTTTGTAAAAGCGTTCATTTCTATAGGCATTAGCTAATAAATATTTTACCTCTGTGTCATTTTGATATTTATCACTTTGTAAGATGTTTTTGAAGTAAGGAATGGATTCAAAGTATTTTTTATTTTGATATAAATCTTTCCCAATATTATAATACTTCAGAGAATTGTTTTCCTCTATGATATCAATTACATTTTGAGCATTTATTACAAAAAGGCTACTGAAAAAGATGGTGAAAAAGATGATGATATTTTTTTTCATTTTTAATAATTTAAGGGAAATAGGGTGGAATTTTTTTCTGAAGAAAATATATATTGATTTTTCATGTG
>CAZJWE010000269.1:0-3966 GCA_964549265.1 uncultured Bacteroidales bacterium
TACTGAAGTATTTGAGGATTTAGATTTCGAGCAACAACGAAGAAGTTGGACTTTAGAGACAAACACTAAATAGATAGAAATTACAGAAGCCAATAATAAATAAAAAGTTAAACATTTACAAACCTTTTTAAATTTTTCAACATTAAAACGTTGTTTGTTCTTATTGTTGTTTATTGAATGTCATTCATATAGGTGTCGATTTGTTTGAAGATGTTTCATCCGGCATCTTTTTATAACAGACATTATGTAGAAGTCAATTTTTTAGTTGTAAAATATTATTAATTACAACAAATGATAAATAAAACACTATAACCGACAGGAAATCAATCAATAAATAGAAATGCAAAAATAGTACAATGCAATAAAAAAATAGTGCATTTACACCCTTTGGTCAAGCAAACCCAAGATACTGAAAAACAGAAACTTATACAACAAATGGAACATATGTTAAAAAGATTGCAACATATGTTAAAAGCATCAATGAAACTTAAAATGTTAACACACGTATATAATTATGTATAATTGATTGATTATAAGTCAAAATTTTAAAAAGAAAAGCATGAAAAGTACAATATACATCATCATATTATGGCTTGGAGGTATTCTAAGTCATAATATTTATTCACAATGCCCAGATTTAACATTATCTGTCAATGGGGGAAATATTTGTGAAGGAGATTATGGTATTGCTACAATCCAAAACGCTGAATCAGGCGTGTATTACCAGGCATACATTGGAGGAACAGTGGTCAGTGCTGTTGAAATGGGAACAGGGAGTAATCTGGATATTTTGATTCCTGAGATACAACTATCAACAGGAGCCAATACAGTCAACTTTAAAGCGTTTTCCAGTCTTTCCAATCCGGACAATGTAGCCATATTTGGAACATAAAAATAAAAACAGTCGTAAATTTAAACACAACTATTCGACTTAAAACCATTAATCAAAAACCATAAAGTTATGAAATCGAAGAAATATACAACCGGGGCTAATGAAGGGGTTAAATTTTTTTTAAGATCCATATTCATAATTGCATTTTTTTTAATATTGCCTCCCATATCTTTTTCACAAGAAGATTGTTTTGATGGAATGGATAATGATGGTGACGGATTAATAGACCGTTTTGACCTCGAATGCGAAGATACATTGGAATGCTATATGGAAGGACAACGACAACCTGCCAGTGCATTTCAACCTTCATTAGTTTGTAGCTATGGAGCAAATGAAGCGGATTATAGTTTGCCTGTTATAGGTGATGTGAACAACGATGGATTTCCTGAAATTGTGGTCAATTCAAATTATGGAATTACCATTATTGATAAAGACTGTAATGAGTTAGCATTTATACATTCCACATCCCCAAACAATGCCGATGCGAGCAATGCCGATTTGATTGAAAAACAGGTAGGAGCAGCCTTAGGTGATGTTGATGGAAATGGAGTTATAGATATCTTTTTTCCTGATAAAAATGGCCGTGTATACCGTTATGAATGGAATGGCACAAAATATGAGAAACTATGGGAAACTGCTGATGGTGTTGCCTCGAATGGACGGCCGCGTTTGAATATCATTGATATCAACCGTGATGGAAATGCAGAGTTAATCCCTAATGGTGGAAATATGATCGATGCATTAACAGGATCAGTTTATGGAGGCACCCTTCCTTCATTATTAGATGGTGATTTGGCCAATACCGGGATGTATGCCTTTACCAAAGATGCAGATGCAGGAAATAACGGGAATGAAGGAGACGTAGAGCTCATAAGAGGGACTGAAATATACCGGTATGATTTTTCTGCCAACACGTGGAATCTTATAAGAGCCCTCCCAGCTCCATATAATACAACGATGTGGCTTAATCGCGGACAAGTTTCAGTTGCCGATGTAGACATGGATGGTGATGTTGATGCGGTGGTGAGTTCTTATAATCCCGGATGGGGAAGTAGTGATGATACTGTAAACGTGATTCTTGCATGGGATTTGCAAACCAATACCATATATGGGCCTATTACTCCAAGTGATGCAAAAGGTGGAGGGAGAGTCACCATCGATAATTTTGATAGTGATTCGTTGCCCGAATTTTCATATAGTGCTTTGGAAGTACTGCTTGCTTTTGATGATGTGACGACCTGGGGTTCTCCAGGATATGTTTTTTGGAAAGAGACTGTAAGCGATGCTTCCATGAGTGCCAAAACCGGTGTGACTTCATTTGATTTTGATGGTGACGGGCTTGCTGAAGTGGTTTATCGAGATGAAGACAAATTGCGTGCATTTCGTGGAATCGGAGACGGCAGTGGTAATCCTGAAGTATTATTTAATTCAGGAGCCAACACATGTATAAGCCAAACCGGAGTAGAATACCCAACCATTGCAGACATGAACGGGGATGAATATGCAGAGATTATTGTTACGTGTGAAAGCCGGGTTTCCATCTATACCAATGGAGCTGCTTATCCCTGGTACCCCGCCAGGCCTATATGGAACACTTTTGCATACAATATAACAAATGTCAATAATGATGGTACCATACCTCAATACATGCAAGAAAACTATTTGGTTAAAGGATATAATAATTTCCTGGCTCAAACGTCCAGTTATTATTCTCATTTTGACCATCCCAGGATACCTTTGCCAGATGCTGTTTTATCATTTACTTATCCAGATAGCTGTCTTGGACGGAGTGTATGTGTAACCATTAAAAATATTGGAGATGCAGGCCTGCCGACAGGTTTTCCTGTTGCACTATATCAGGGTGACCCCGAACAAGCCGGGGCAACTTTTCTTGATACCATCCGGACCACCGAAATAGTCCTTGCAGGAGATAGCCTGGAATTACCCTGCGTATCAATCAATGAATCGGTTAATGGCTCTGCAATATATATAGTCGCCAATGCAGATGGTACACAATCCGCCCCTATATCCATTCCCAGTGTTGCAGGCGATACACTGAACGAATGTGATTACCTGAACAATATCATTCATGATACTGCCCGCTTCCCTGCTGTTAATGCAATTGCAGCAAATGACACCATATGCGAAGGAGATAATATTAACCTGGATGAGACTGGAGGAGAGGCCACAAGTTGGTCATGGACCGGGCCTGATAGTTTTACTGCTGCACAAAAAGACCCGTCCATATCTTCTGCCGGTTCGTTAGCAGCCGGATTATATATTGTTACAGGGAAAGATATTGAAGGATGCAGCAATATGGACACTGTGGATATAACTGTGTTGGATACTGCATATCTGTCCATTACAGATCCTGCCCCGGCATGCCCGTCGGTAGACCTAACAGATACTGCCATTGTTTCCGGTAGTTCAGGAGGGCTTGATGACAGGATTCCAGATACCGTCTCATTTAGAGACGGTGCTTTTCCCGATGCCGGTTATGATGGAACCAAAGACACCTATATTATTGGCGAATGGGGACATGAAAAGGATGATAATCAGGAAGGTGGAGATATCAAGATGGGTCAGTATATGAGTGCTTTGATTAAATGGGATATTAGCTCTATCCCTGCAAATGCCATTGTCAAAGATGTGAAAATGACATTCATAAATTCTACTTCTCCAGCAACTAGTACTCAAGTATATGAAATATATGAAGCAACCAAAGATTGGGATCCGACTACCGTAACATGGGAAGAAGTATCATCAGGCATTCCTTGGGAAATAGACGGAGCACAGGGGTCATCTGATCATGGTTCTACTGTATTGGGAGAAATTGATGCTTCCGGGATGGCCTGGAACGGATCAAGAGATTTTCCATTAAATAGCAATGGAGTAGCAGTGGTTCAGGATTGGGTAGAAGGAACATCTTCAAATTATGGGTTTATTATACAAGATTACAGCAATACCGATAAAAACCAGTTTCGTCATGAAGGAACAGGTACTGTAAGTCAACGACCAATGTTAACCATAACTTATGAGACACCTAAGGCTTCGTATTCTTATTGGGAAGATGC
>CAZJWE010000270.1:0-3945 GCA_964549265.1 uncultured Bacteroidales bacterium
TCTGCCCAATCTGTGTCATCTGTGTTCCTTATTCTTGAACGCTGATGACGCTGATTAAACTGATTTGCGCTGATAATATTTATCTGTGGCCATCTGCTTAATCTGCGTTATCTGTGGTCTTTGTTTTTGAACGCTGATGACACTGATTTAACGGATAATCGCAGATTTATTTTTATTTATCAGTGGCCATCTGCCCAATCTGCGTTATCTGTGTTCCTTATTCTTGAACGCTGATGACGCTGATCTGACTGATTTACGCTGATAATATTTATCAGTGATCATCTGCTTAATCTGTGTCATCTGTGTTCCTTTTTTATGTTGTCTTTTGGTTTGACCACTATGTTTGTAAGTTTGTAGGTTTGTAAGTTAAGTTAATTGAGTTGTGTTGTTGTTTAAAAAGGCTTCTGTATTCTGACTACTGTATTCTTCCCTCAGCCCTCTGCCCTTTGCCTATTACCTGCTTCCTACATCCCAAATGCTTCAATCGTCCGGGTTCATCTTGCTTCTTGCTTCTTGTCTCTTGCTTCAAATTTCCCGCCACCAAATCACAAAAACACCAAAAATTCATCAAAAAATGTAATTTGTCAAAGTTGCACTACCCACTTAATCACTAAATTAACTCAATCACTAAATTTCTTGCCTTTGCTCTTTTGCCTATTAGCTATCACCTATTTTTGCCTCCTGCTTCTGCCACTTATTTTCTGACTTCAGTTAAAACTTTTTACTAATATTTGTAATGGTTATACCTATTACTTTATCTTCTTTCATTCTTAAAAACACTCCTTCTTCTAAAACATCTGTATCTGTGGCTTGCTGAGGCCTTTCTAAGTTTATATACAATACATCTGCTTCTTTGTCAAAATCAAACCAAAGATGCTTCACACCGGTTTTCTTTAAATGCGGTATAGATTTAAATATCTCATTTATTTCTGCTGTTGCCATATTAGTTTTCTCCTTTGTATTTTTTTAATTTGCGTAGTAAAAAAAGCTGTAATAATAAAACCATCATTTTTACCTTTTATTTCTTTATATATCACTAAAATATATTTTTTTCAAAGATATTCTTTACTGCCCACAATTCTTTGTTATTGCCTAAAAAAATCCAATCAGGTTTAACTATTGTTTCTAACACATCATAATAATATCCTGCCATCTCATTATGATTTTCAACAATATGGTTCCAACGCTCGTCAGTAAGCCTAATAGGAATATTATTAACGGAATAAATCTTGTTACTCATCTATTGATAAAATGTTTTATGCCAATTTATAACCAATATGTGAGTGCGCTGTCTTTCCCCTTTAGGGGATTAAGGGGCAGCGCAGGGTTTTTAGGTTTGTAAGTTAATAAGTTAATTGGGTTAAATGAGTTAATTGGGTTTAAAGGTTTAATGTTTGTTTGTTGTAAACGAATGTGTGCGTTGGCTTTCCCAAATTTGGGGATTAAGGGGCTAATTCATGCTCTCAGCTCTCAGCTCTCAGCCTATCACCTATCACCTATCACCTATTACCCATTAGCTATTAGTTATTAGTTATTAGTTATTACCTGCTTCCTTCATCCCAAATAACACCCTGTATATTTTATTATTTAATAATTTCCCAATATCCGCTTTTTCGCCCTCCCATGCGTTTAATTATTTGTGTGTCTTTTAACTTTGACAAAATTCGTTCTATTGTGCGACTTGTAAGTCCTGTAGCATCTGCAATTTCAGGTATTTTAATTGTTGCGTTGGTTTTTATTAGTTCCAAAACCATTTGTGCGGTTTCTGTCATTTCTTTCCCGACATCTTTCCCGACGTCTTTCCCGACATCTTTCCCGACATCTTTCCCGACATCTTTCAATAAATTATTTGTGCTTAAACAAATTTTCACAAAATCTCCTGAGCATGTAATAAGTGATTTGAACTACCATAGCGCTTATAAAATTTTCCTCTACAAGCGACGGGTTTAACAGGATATTCCTGCACGATGATTTCAGCTATCAATTTACTTTGAAGCTCATGAACGACTATTTCAGGAAATAATTGAGGTAAAGTATGGGTTTTAATAGTATTAATCCAGTTTTTTATTGTTTCGTGTACTAAATTCTGCACCCCTAATATTTTTCTCTTATCACTTATGCCAATAAAAACATTTCCTCCTGAAGCATTTGCAAATGCACAAATAGTTTCAACAACATCAGAATTAAAGTTTGATTTAAATTCGATTCTGCTGTTTTCGTGTTGTTCTAATATCTCTTTTATTCTATGCTGCATTAATAAGCAGTTGGTAATTAATTGTGCTTAAGGGTTTAAAGATTTATAAGTTATCTTTCTTCTTACTTCTTGGTGATATTTGGAGATTTGGTGTTTTAGTGGCTATAATTTCCCGCCACCAAATCACAAATCAACAATCGTTAATCCTTGTTCTTAAATCAAATAGGTTTTTAAGTTTGTAGGTTTGTAAGTTGATTGAGTTGAAATGTTTAAAAGTTTAAGCGTTTAAGCGTTTAAAGGTTTAGAAGTTATCTTGCTTCTGTATACTGCCCTTTGCCAACTGCATATTGCCTAATTGTGTTAATTGAGTTGATTGAGTTGATTGAGTTGATTGAGTTAATTAAGTTTAGTTCGTTTAAAAATATCTGACTTCTGAATTCTATATTCTGTATTCTGCCCTCAGCTCTTCGCCCTCTGCCTATTGCCTGCCTGGGGTGTTCCAATAAATTATTTAGCATAGTAGCCCCCTGTTTTTTTGCTGCCTTTACGTTTGATTTTATTTAGTTTAATTAGTTCACTTATTTGTCTTTCTATTGTTTTAACAGGCCTGTTGTTTAATTTTTCTGATAAGTCTTTATTTTGTAATCCCGGGTATTTAATAATGGTATTTAATAATGATTTTAATCCCTCATTTAATCCCTCATTCCCACCTGTTTTTCTATAAACAGTAACTACAATTCCACCCATTTTAGCTTCAAAGTCTGGGATTGTCAGTTTTGCTAATTTAAATCCGGTAATTATTTTGGATATACCCCGTCCCCAGGCTTCAATAAATCCGGCTTTGAAAAATATTTCGGCAATGGTTTTATTATAATTTATTTGCGCTTTTAGCTTCAATAACCTCACCCGCATCATTGATGCCTATATATAATTTACCACCGGAGGCATTAGCAAATCCTGCAATCCATTTTAAAAACTCATCTTTCCAGATTTCTTTATATTCTATGTTTTGTGTTTCTTTCATTGCAATAAAATGTAATCAGTAGTTACTCATTAATCCCCCACCACTTGTTACTCAGCCCGGCATTTCCCAATATGAGTTTCAGCACCCGCCAGGAGGTGTTGGGTATTGTATAATCTTGAGGAATGGAACGCGGATGACGCAGATTATACTGATCTTCACTGTTTTTATCTGTGATCATCTGCTGTATCTGTGTCATCTGTGTTCTATTACTGACTATTGCTGCTGGCTACTGATTACTGCTGTTGGTCACCGGTTACTATTTTCCAATAACCACCTTTTGCGGGGCCTACTCTTTCGATATAGCCTAAATCTTTTAATTTTCTAATGTTAGTTTCAATTTTACGCACCGAGATACCTGCTGTTTCCGCTAATGCTTTGGCTGAAGTGTATGGGTCATTTTGCATCTGGTTTAAAATTATTCGCTGGTTTTCTGTAAGTTTTTTACCGACCTTTTCACCGACCTTTTCACCGACTTTATCGGTACCATTTGTTTCGATAGTTATCCAAAACGAATCGGAGAATTCGAAATTAACCTTATTGCCATTTTTGATACATGCATTGGTTACGCGTTTAATTCCTGTGCCTGCTTTTTCCATTAAATAGGTACGGGCAAGTAAATCAACCATTAAACGATTACGGGCTTCACTTCTTTTACCAAACTCACTCTCAGGGAATAACAATTCACCTTTATTGTTAACAACAATGCTGCTTCGTAATTTTTCAATAG
>CAZJWE010000271.1:0-3941 GCA_964549265.1 uncultured Bacteroidales bacterium
TAACCTGAACCAGTGTGTATCTATTATGAATGCATTGCTTCAGGAAACAGGCAAGCTGAATAAGGCAGCCGCCGAAGGCCAACTGGATACCCGTGCCGAAACAGAGCAATTTGCCGGCGGATGGAAAGAATTGGTTGGTGGAGTCAATACAACATTAGATAATGTCATCGCCCCATTAAATGTAGCAGCCGAATATGTAGACCGTATCTCCAAAGGCGACATACCCGAAGAGATCACGGACGAATACAAAGGCGATTTTAATGAGATCAAGAATAACCTGAACCAATTGACCCATAGCTTGAGTTCTCTCTTGCAAGAGATGAATGAAATGTCTAAGAAACATGATGAAGGAGACATAGATTGGGAATTACCGGTTGAAAAATTTGAAGGAGCCTACAGCACAATGGCTGACGGTTTAAACAAGATGGTATTTGGCCATATTGCAGTGAAAAAGAAAGCCATGGCATGTGTAGAACAATTCGGGAAAGGAAATTTCGATGCAGAACTCGAGAAATTTCCAGGCAAGAAAGCGTTCATCAATGAAATCATAGAAGCAGTTCGTGATAACTTGAAAGCTGTTACCCTGGAGATCAATTCATTAATCCAGGCAACCAAAGACGGCAAACTCGAAACCCGTGGACAAGAAGATAAATACGAGGGCGATTGGAATAAGATTGTGGGAGACATCAATCAACTCATTCAGGCTTTTGTTGATCCGATTAATGTTACGTCCGACTATCTTAACAAGATATCAGATGGAGACATGCCCGATAAAATAACGGATGAATACAAAGGAGATTTCAATGTAATCAAAAACAATCTAAATGATTTGATTGATGCGTTGAACCTTATTACAGAAAACGCTCAATGGATAGCAGAAGGTAATTTGAATGTAACCGTAGCAAAACGGTCAGAAAATGATAAACTCATGGAAGCGCTTGATGAAATGATCAAAGGCTTAAAAGATATTAGCCTGAAAGCACAAGCCATTTCTCAAGGAGACCTGACAGTAGAAATCAAAAAACGATCGGAAAAAGATGAAGTAATGGAAGCATTGGGAGAAATGGTTCGCAAACTGAATGAAGTAGTGGGTACTGTTATTTCTGGTTCTGAAAACATTTCATCAGCCAGCCAGGAGATGAGCTCTAACTCACAGCAAGTATCCCAGGGTGCTTCAGAGCAGGCATCATCTGCCGAGGAAGTCTCTTCTTCCATGGAAGAAATGGCCTCTAACATTCAACAAAACACAGATAATGCCCAGCAGACAGAGAAAATTGCTGCCAAGGCGGCTGAGGATATCACAGAAGGAAGTAACAATGTGAATGAAACAGTAGAAGCCATGAAGAAAATTGCCGAAAAAGTATCAATCATTGGCGATATCGCAACGCAAACCAATATGCTTGCATTAAACGCTGCTGTTGAAGCTGCTCGTGCCGGTGAACACGGAAAAGGATTTGCTGTAGTGGCTGCTGAGGTCCGTAAACTGGCAGAAAAATCACAAACGGCTGCAGGAGAAATTGATAACCTCACCAATTCAAGTGTGGATATAGCTGAAAAATCCGGTGAACTGTTGAAGAGGATCGTACCGGATATTCAGAAAACATCCAAACTGGTGCAAGAGATCACAGCAGCCAGCAACGAACAAAACAATGGTGCCGAGCAGATCAACAATGCCATCAATCAATTGAATGAAGTAACACAACAAAATGCCTCTGCATCCGAAGAAATGGCAACTTCTTCCGAAGAGCTTTCAAGCCAGGCAGACCAATTACTTGATATTACATCATTCTTTAAGATGAATGGAAACGGATTGAGAAATAATAGCAGACAGCGTAAGCAGCTTCAAAAAGAAGCACCTAAAGTTGCTCAAGTACAAAATCAGGGCAAACAACAACATGCTTATGCAGGCCAGTTTGCACATGCCGGAGGCAATGGCAATTCAGGAAATGGCGGAAAAGTCAATCCTAATGCAGATAAGAATAAAGGGATTGATATCAGCCTTGGAGATGCCAAAGCAGGCAAAAATCAATCACCCAACAAAAATGATGAATATGAAAAGTTCTAAATAATCATCAACCAATATTCCTGGCAAGGGATGATAACCTTGTCAGGAATATTTAAAATTAACCTTTAATTTAAAATATAAACACATGGATGACAATAAAATGCATATCAACAATTTAGCAGAAATATTTTTCAGCAATATTAACCATGAAATACGAACCCCTCTGAATGCAATCATGGGATTTAGTGAATTGCTTAAAACAACACATACAGATAAAAAAGATATATTCCTGGACATTATCACAGACAATGGAAGGCAATTATTGCATTTTATTGATAATCTTATTTATTTATCGCAACTGCAGGCAGAAATTATCAAACCACATCCCAAACCCGTTAATTTACATCAATTATTACATAAAATTTTCAATAAATCGGTTGAGCATCATAAGAAACTAAAAAACGGGACCCTTCAACTCATGTTGAAAGAACCCCCTGAAAACGGACAAACTACAATTAATATAGATGAGACCATGGTCACCTGCATTTTTGAGCAGCTGCTTAATAATGCAGTACAATATATGAGCAATGGAAATATAAAAATAGGCTACTGCACCCCTAAAGGACCAAACATTACTTTTTTTGTGCAAGACACCCGGACACAATATAATTCACATCAAAAACAAATGATTTGCAATGCCTTCACAAAAGAGAATATACATCAATTTCATAATAATGGAAGTGGAATGGGATTGATTATATGCAATTACATTTTGGATATATTAGGAGGCACATTACGGTTTGAAACCGGACGGGATAAAGGCCTTACTTTTTATTTTTCAATCCCATGTCAACATGCCAAACAACCAATAGATGAAGTAAACGATTTATTTATAGACAATGAACTGATAGATGAGATGAATGTCCTGATTGTTGAAGATGATGAAGCTTCATTATTATACTTACAGGAATTGTTTAATGAGTATAATATTAATACTTATGTGGCAAGCCATGCATATAAGGCAATCAATTATGTGAAAAACCAAAAAGATATAAATATGGTATTAATGGACATTCAACTGCCGGATATGAATGGCATAAAAACAACAGAAAAAATAAAAAAAATACGCCCGGAATTACCTGTCATCATGCAGACTGGTTTTTCATTTTATAATGATGATACAGCACCGGAAAATAAAATATGGGACGATTTTGTTCTCAAACCCGTTGCTGCCGCAGAATTGTTAAATAAGATGATGACTCAATATACCAAAGCAGGGAAACAAGACCACATTAACATATAAATATTAAACCAATGGAAACAAAAATACTTGTGTCTGACGAGGCAGACACAGCAACAGAAAACCAAAACAAAACCTATGTGATTGACGACACATTATCTACTGCTGATTTTAATAAATTAAGCCGGTTCATTCAAACCAATTATGGCGTAAAAATGCCGGAACAAAAAAAGTTAATGCTCCAGTGCAGGTTGAAAAAGCGCCTGAAAGTTTTGAATATGAGTACGTTTAAAGATTACCTTGAGTATGTTTTTCATACAGAAAATACAGACGAGATACAAAATATGATTGATGTTGTTACCACGCATAAAACCGATTTTTTCAGGGAAAAAGAACATTTCGATTTCATTACAGGAATCGTACTCCCGAAATTAGCCAGGCACCGGATGAATCAGAAGATAAAAATATTCAGTGCCGGATGTTCCACGGGTGAAGAACCCTATACAATGGTTATCAGTTTACTGGAAGAAAAATCAAAAGGAGTGGAATGTGAGTTTGAAATATCTGCCTGTGATGTATCGGCAGAAAGCATCAAAACAGCGCAAAAAGGCATTTATCCTCTTGCCAAAACAGACCAAATCCCCATGAATATCAAGAAAAAATATTTTTTAAAAAATGCAGACCCGCAAAAAAAAC
>CAZJWE010000272.1:0-3932 GCA_964549265.1 uncultured Bacteroidales bacterium
AGCCCCAAAAAGCGCAGTTTACTGAAGTAAATGAGCAATTTTGGGGCAAGCGTAATGAAGTTAGCGGACATAATGGAATAAACACTATTTAAGCCATTGCATAATATTTTGTTCTATCCGGCCTAACACATCTGAGCTTTCAGCTTTCTGAAATGTTTCGCCGGTGATTTTTTCATACAATTCAATGTATCGTTCCGATACTTGTTGAATAAATTCATCGTGCATTTCCGGGACTTCCTGGCCTTCCTCTCCCTGAAACCCATTTGCAATCAGCCATTCTCTTACAAATTCTTTGGATAATTGCTTTTGTTTTTCGCCTTTTTGCTGTCTTTCTTCATAACCCTCTGCATAAAAGTAACGAGATGAATCAGGAGTATGTATTTCATCAAGCAATATGATTCGGTCGTTATATACACCAAATTCATATTTTGTGTCAACCAGTATCAGCCCTTTGTCGGCAGCCATTTGTGTTCCTCTTTCAAATAATTGGAGGCTGTATTGTTCGAGCTTTTTATAATCATCTTCGGGAACTAATCCATGCCGGATAATTTCATCTCTTGAAATATCCAAATCATGCCCCTGATGTGCTTTGGTGGTTGGTGTAATAATCGGTTTTTCAAACCGGTCGTGTTCGTTCATGTTGTCAGGTAAAGGAACACCACATATTGATCTCTTGCCGTCGCGATACTCCCTCCATGCATGGCCTGTTAAATATCCGCGTATCACCATTTCCACAGCATATGGTTTTGCATTGTATCCTATTGTTACCATAGGATCAGGTGATGCGATCTTCCAATTCGGGACGATGTCTTTGGTTTCATCCAGGAATTGCGTGGCAATTTGATTCAACACCTGTCCTTTATATGGGATTCCCCTGGGCAGTATCACATCAAATGCTGAAATACGGTCGGTTACAATCATGATCAACAGATCGTCATCCAAATAATAAACATCTCTTACTTTTCCATTATAGCATTTTTGCTGTCCGGGAAAATCAAATGATGTTTTAATTATTGCTTCTTCCATAAATTTAATAAATTTTATTGGTTAAGTTCATTTTTATAGGCCTCTACTATTTCTTTCACCAGCTTATGCCGTACAATGTCACGTTTATCAAATTCAACCACAGCAATTCCTTCAATGCCTCTCAGTATCCTGATTCCCTGTACAAGTCCTGATTTTTGGTTGACGGGCAGATCAATCTGGGTGGTATCGCCGGTTACAATAAATTTTGTGTTTTTCCCCATCCTTGTTAAAAACATTTTTAACTGATTGATGGTTGTATTTTGTGCTTCGTCCAGTATTACAAATGCATCATTTAAAGTTCTGCCTCTCATAAATGCAAGGGGAGCAATTTGAATGATGCCTTCTTCAACATATTCTACAAGTTTTTTAGACGGCACCATATCATGCAGGGCATCGTATAATGGCTGTAAATAAGGATCCAGTTTTTCTTTCAGGTCGCCGGGCAAAAAACCCAGATGCTCCCCGGATTCTACTGCAGGCCTTGTTAATATGATCCTTTTTATCTCTTTATTTTTTAATGCTCTTACTGCCAATGCAATGGCTGTATACGTTTTACCGGTACCAGCCGGGCCGACTGCAAATAAAAGGTCATTTGTTGTGGCAAGCTCTACCAGGTGTTGCTGGTTAACCGTTCTTGCTTTGATTGCTTTTCCATTTTTCCCGTAAAGTAACACATCGGTTGATGCATCTTCCTTGTCAAACAGCGTATGCTCATCATCACTGAGCAATTGTTTGATTATCTCTTCACTCAATGAATGAAAGCGGTTGTAGTATTCGATTAACAGATTTAATTTTTCCTGAAACAAATAAATTTGCTGAGCCTCACCAATGGCCTTGATTTCATTTCCGCGCGAAATGAGTTTTAATTTTGGGAATTGATTTTGCATGATCTTAAATTTCGAATTATTCACTCCCAAAATATGAATCGGATCAATATTTTCTAATGACAAAACTTTTTCGGCCATAAAATTATATTACTTTTGAGAATTACAAAGTAAATATTTTTTTTGTATTTTTTTATAGCTTTTGGTGCTAAATAATAAATATTATCATATAATATGTCCATTATCACATTAACAACGGACTGGAATAAAAATGATTATTATGTTGGTGCTATAAAGGGAATGATTATGAAAAGATGTCGTGACATTACAATCATTGACATATCGCATAATATTCAGCCTTTTAATATTGCACAAGGGGCATTTGTATTACGCAACAGCTATCATTTTTTCCCTGACAACACCATTCATATCATTGGTATTAATAATGTTGATAATGCAGAGCATGACTATTTATTAGTATACGCAAAAAAGCATTATTTTATTGGGGCGGATAATGGAATTTTCAGCCTTATCTTCAATAATATAAAATCTGAACGCATTGTAAAACTTCCAAAACCCAAAGATAATAAAGGCATTACTTTTCCTTCGTTATCAATATTTTCGGAAGCTGCATGCAAGGTTATTGAAGGCGCAGACCTGGCATCTGTAGGAGAAAATACAGATCATTTCAAAGAACGTATCCCGATAAGGCCTATTGCTGACGATTCGGGCATCACAGGAAATATCATCTACATTGATTCATATAAAAATGTGATTACCAATATCACAGAAAAATTTTTCAATGAGTCATTAAATAATAAGTTATTTGAGATTTTGGTACAGAGTAATCATTACAGAATAAAAAAAATAAGCTCGCATTATTCAGAGGCTCCTGTAGGTGAATTGGTGGCTGTTTTCAATTCGCTTGGATTATTAGAAATTGCCATTAATTGCGGGAATGCAGCGGACCTGTTAAATCTTGACATCAATTCAAAAGTGAGGATACGATTTATAGACAAATAAAATGTGGAACTACTGCAAATTGTATGACAGAATTTGTGAATAAGAATATAAAATTCAGAAGACAGAAGAACGTGTCTTTTTCTGAAAAATGTATACATAAAAAATAAAAACAATGAAAAACACACCGGAATTATTTCAGCAATTGCTTGATATTATGGACAAATTAAGAGATGGTTGTCCGTGGGATAAAAAACAAACATTTGAGACATTAAGAAAACTCACCATTGAAGAAACCTATGAATTGGGTGATGCTATTTTACAAAAAAACATGGATGAGATAAAGAAAGAACTGGGTGACCTGCTTTTGCATATTGTATTTTATGCAAAATTGGGTGATGAGCAAAATGCTTTCAACATCAATGATGTTATTGAAGGAATTTGCAGCAAGCTCGTCTACAGACATCCTCATGTCTTCAGTGATACAAAAGTAGAGAATGCAGGGGAGGTCATGCAAAACTGGGAAGATTTAAAGCGGAAAGAAGGCACTAAATCCGTTTTAGCAGGCATCCCATCATCGCTTCCTGCTATGGTAAAAGCCAATCGTATTCAGGAAAAGGTAAGGGCTGTAGGATTTGATTGGGAGAAAAAAGACCAGATATGGGATAAAGTTCGGGAAGAACTTGGGGAATTACAACAAGAAGTGAAAGATGAAAATCAGGATGACATAGAGAATGAATTTGGTGACCTGATATTTTCAATTATCAATGCAGCCCGGTTGTATGAGGTGGATCCTGAAAGTGCGCTTGAACGAACCAATCAGAAATTCATGAACAGGTTTAAATTTTTAGAAGACAAAACAATCAATCAAGGGGTTTCTTTAAAAAAGATGACATTGGAAGAAATGAATGTGATCTGGGATGAAGCGAAAAAATTTAATTCAACATGTGAATGATTGCATCTATTCATATGTTTATTTTTAATTTTCAAAGGTCATATGGAGCTCGCCATGAGTTTAATTTGTTGACTTTGTGTGATCTAAATAGTTTTTTAATAATCATGCTCGTCCGGGTAGAGCGGTTCGTTACCTCGCCGCTCCCCCACAGACCCGTACGAGCGGAT
>CAZJWE010000273.1:0-3906 GCA_964549265.1 uncultured Bacteroidales bacterium
ATTATATTTGTTCCCGTAGGGTTTTCAGAGTTTATCATATACTGCTTCAAATTTTGTGCAAACGAGTGCAGAGCCAAGCAACTTTCCTGAGTTTGACGAAGGATTGCTTGAGCTATGCCGAGTGCAGCCAAAATTATTTAACTTTTTTTGCATTATCCCGATAGTGCTGCAAAAATTTTCATTGTCTATGAAAAACTCTGAAAATTTTGATGCGAAGGAATTATTAGAAGTCCCCTTAAATAAATCTTAATATTTTTTTATGAAAGATGTAAAAATTAAAACCAACTTTAAGTATGTATCTAAAAATCCAATAAGTAGGGTATTGGTTGACAATTTTAATAATACCATTAGAAAAATTCTCAATACAATAGAATTTGAAAGTATTTTGGATGCAGGATGTGGCGAAGGCATAACCTTTAAAATGATCGAAAATCAGATAGCGGGTAAAAAATGTACTGGATTTGACCTTGACCCTGTACATATTGAAATGAGTAAAAAAAATGCCGGAAATTATGAATATAAATTGGGAGACATCTATAATCCACCTTTTGAGGAAAACTCTTTTGATACCATCCTTTGCCTTGAAGTGTTGGAACATTTAGATGATCCGGGAAAAGCCATTATAAATTTATCACATATAGGATCCAGATATTTTATATTTTCGGTACCAAGGGAGCCATTATGGCACATATTAAATCTCGCCAGAGGTGCATATATAAAACAATTAGGTAATACACCAGGGCATATAAACCATTGGTCTTCTATCAGCTTTACAAAATTTATAAAGAGTCAATTTAAAATTATTAAAGTATATAAACCTATTCCGTGGACAATAGTTTTAGCAGAAAAAGCATAGCCTATTGTTATATATTAGTAAGAGAAAAATATGTAGAGAGATAGTTTGCAGAATATTTATATATATTATTTGATCTGACTATGCTACTTTAAAAAATTTACACATGAAAAATATATATATAAAAATCTTTATTTATATATCAATTATTTTCCTGATAATTACCCTTATAAAAGAGGACTTTTTAAAGAAACCTATTATTTATGAGCCTGTTAAAATTTATATATCACTCATCTTATTATTTTTAGGTTTTATAATGGATGGTGTTGCATGGCAAAAAACCTTAAAAAAAGCTAAATATGAAACGTCTGTTAAACATGGCATCATTTCATTTGGCCTGTCTGTCTTTGGAAAATACATTCCCGGTAAATTATGGGTGATTTTGGGGAGATCCGAGTATATCTCAAAAAAATATGAACTTCCCAGGAAGGATGTTGCTTCAATATCTATAAACGCTCAATTTATTTCTTTATGGACGGGATTACTTCTGGGGACCTTGGGCGTTGTTTTTATCAATAAATTTGGAATCTATGCATTAAGCATAATAGCTTTGATGACTTTATTATCATTAATTATTTTCACTGAATTTTTTCATAAAATAATTTTAAGAATCTTTAAAAAAGGATTTAAGTTTGATATAAGTATTCCAAGAATTTCATTTGTCGATGTCATCAAAGTGTTGCCTTGGTTTTTACTTAATTGGGGTATGTGGAGTATCTCTTTTTTTTTATTATCTGAAAGCCTGATTAAGACACCGGTTTCATTCTTTGCAGCATTTGCATTTCCTCTCGCTGGTGCTTTGGGGGTATTAGTTGTGTTTGCACCGGGAGGTTTTGGGGTAAGAGAAGGTTTGTTAACCGGTTATTTATCTTTAATTGGAATGGATATTGAACATGCTGCAATTATTGCTGTTACAAGCAGACTTTGGTTTTTAGCTGGTGAGTTATTTATTTTTATTACCTCTTTAACACTGCATTTTTTTGATAAACGATACAATGCAAAAAAAAGAATTGAAACCTCATGATAATTATAAATAACTTTCTTATGAATACTCCCATATATATTTTTCATTTTTTTATTCCATTTTTCACTTTTTATTATAAAAATTATGTAGGTTTGTAATATAGATTATGAAAACTAATTCTGTAAAACAGAATAGGCCCATGAAAACGGCAATTGATTTTTTATTAATACCTTTTTGTATAATCAAAATTTAAACATTTGATAAGTAAATTATTAAATACTGATGAGTTAAAACAACATAAAATAGTTACCTATTTGGTGGGAAAAATTGATGATGTGAAATCGTTTAAATTTGACGCTAAAAAGTATACTAAAATTATTACAAACCTTATAATCGGAGATGAAAACGATTTTTCTCTCGAACACAGAAATTACAATGCATTATGTTTTATTGGTGCTTTTATATCTTTAATCACTTGTGCTTTCAATTTTGCTCTATCCTTACCAACATTTCTTAATTATTTTACATTATTTTCTTCATTATTTCTTGCCATACTTTATTATTTATCAAGGTTTAGAAATTATTATAATATTTGGTTATCCTCAATATCTATTTTGGGAATTGTGTCTGTTGTTTGGTTTATGAATAGCGGAATAATTGGTTCAATCCCTTATGTTTTTATTCTTTCTTTCATTATATTGATATTGATTTCAAAACATCACCAGCAAAACAAGGTCTTTTATTTATTTTTTATTACATTATTTATATTATATGGATTAGAATATTTTTTTGGGGATCAATTAGTTCAAGAATATCCAACCAAAAGCATATATTACAAAGACATGGTTTTTGTCTTTGTAGTAGTATTAATCGTTATTTTTATTGCAATTCGTTATGTCAAAAGATCTTATGAAATAGAAAGAGATAGAGCAAATTTTCAAAGAGGTATTATTGAAGACCAAAACAATCAGATATATTCAAGTCTTGGATATGCTTCTAAGGTACAGCGGAATATCATATCCGATGAAAAAGACTTAAAGCATTTATTCAGTGAGCACTTTGTGCTGTTCAGCCCCAAAGATTATGTGAGTGGTGATTTTTTATGGGTTCACGAACGAGACAATTATGGAATTGTATTGGTTGCCGATTGCACAGGCCACGGTGTACCTGCAGCTTTTATAAGCATTTTGGGCATTTCGCTGTTAAAAGAGATCATTATCCAGGAAAAAAAACAAATCAATGCAGCAGCCCTGCTTGAAAAACTCCGTAAAAAATTAATTGATCATTTATACGACAATAAACCCGGTGACCACATTGAAGGAATTGACCTGGGAGTGTGCGTGTTCAATTATCCCGATTATACTTTGCAATATGCCGGAGCCAACAGGGATTTATACCTGGTAAGAAATAAAAAGCTGGAACTACAAACCCCGTTCCGTGCTATTCAATCTGATGAACATCATTGTCTATATGCATTCAAAGGAACCAAAAATACCATAGGGTATGATTATGTAAAACGATCATTCAGCAAATTAGAGATAGAGTTTTATGCCGGCGATACTTTTTATCTGTTCTCAGATGGATTCCCGGACCAATTGAATTACGAGGGAAAAACAAAAATCGGAATGAGTAGGTTCAGGAAAAAAATGTTAAGCATGCAGTACATGCCGCTTTCTTTACAAGGAAATCATTTAGTAACCATGTTACAGGATTGGAAAGGCGACAAAAGACAAACAGACGATATACTTGTGGTCGGTGTACGCATGTAATGTTGTACTGAATTAGTAATGAGGCTACTGATTTTTTATGTATTATTCATGCTTGTGTTTATGGTTAATAACCAACCTGTTACCATAAATAGTATTTTTTTTACACACCCCTTTGTTGATAAATAAAACGTATAATCCTTTATACAGCTTAGGATTTATGAAGTTTATATCTTAAATTTGATAATAGTTCAATAAAACAAATGCCCAGGTAAATTTAAATTTTTCTAACTAAAAAAACTTATAATAATGAGAAATAACATCCAATATTTGTCTGATAATAATGAATTATCATTTTCTTCTTCAAAATTTAACAGAATTGA
>CAZJWE010000274.1:0-3901 GCA_964549265.1 uncultured Bacteroidales bacterium
CTTTGCAGGAGGCGGCACCCCCGAGAATAAATACCTGTACAATAGCAAAGAGCTGGTAGATGATGAGGGGATCAATTTGTATGATTACGGGTTCCGATTTTATGACGCGGCACTGGGGAGGTGGCACGTTGTGGATGCTTTCGCAGAGAAATATTATTCACTTACTCCCTATCAATATGGGAGTAATAACCCAACTGCCTTCATTGACATAAATGGAGATTCAACATTATATTACAATAATCAAGGAAATTGCATTGGTGTTTCAACTGATGCTAATAAAAATAGTGTTGTTTTATTGAATGAAAAACAAACAAAACAATACTTATTCTTTTATTCTGCTTTAAGTTCCTTGGGGTTAGATATGAATTCCGATGCCGTAAATAGTGCCTTAAGTTCTTTAGGTTCGGCTTATTCTACTGATGATTTTGAAGCTATTTATGATAAATATGGTGAAAAATACACTGATAGTGAAGGACGATTTAGTGAAATTGATGTGGAAATAATGAAAAAAGATAATCTTTTATTTCCAGGAGGATACATAAAAAAAGGATCATATAACAGTGCAGGTGATGAAAAAGTTGCTTGGGCTTTATATCCTGAAAATTCTACTTCTACGGATGTAGATATGCATACACATGGAGCGGCTTCTCAAGGATATATATATCATGCACCTTCAGAAGAGGATTACGATAAATCCTATGGAGGATATCATAATGTTGTTGTTACTTCTAAATTTATTTATTTTGTAAATAATAAACATATATCAAGAGTTGCTGTGCCTAGAAAGAATACTTTTGGACTTACAATCAAGAGATATAATGCGATTAATAAACATTATGACAATTGGACTACAGAAAGCTATATTACCAACCCAAAATTATTAACTCGATGAAAGTAATATATATAATTTTTATTTTCATATTTATTTTGAATTCAAATTGCTCTATAAACAACAAATCAGAAATTGAAAATAAAAATAGATTTGTTTTTGATTTACCAGATAGCAGTTTTGAAAAGGCAAATGATTCCTATCATAAATATCAGTCATACACAAAAATGTTAGGATTAAATCAAAACTATTCGAACATTGATTCATTCGAAATTAGATTATGGTTTAATTATTTGTCATTACGAGCATACCCAAAGCTTATTATTATTAGGAAAGTAAACGGAAAATGGAATCTTTTAAGTTATATTTGGTATTGTAGCTATCCTGATAACATTAATAAGATTAAGCACGTTGACTCTATACCACCTAAATTATATCAATTTGTTCAACTTGATTCTTGTTTTGTTGAAAATTGTGGAATTCCTGAATCAGGATGGACTGATTTTATTGAAAATATTCAATTTGACAGCTTATGTAAAATTGATACTCAGGAAAAATTAGAAATCTATCAGAATAGGCATGAATTGGATTGTAGCAACATACATGATGGTGTAGTATATAATATTGAATTCATTACAAATAAGTATTATAAATTCATTAGATATCATTGCCCCGGTGGATATTCTAAATGTTTAGACTGCAAATCTCATAAAATGATATATAATTTTATTAATTTATTATGGAAGGAATTTTCAAAAACAAGAAAAATTAATTTTCATTTATTTAAAAAAGAGTATTTCGATTATAGGTGCTGACTAGCACCCCCCCCCACAGGCGCAAGTCTTTTAAACTTGTGCCTGTGGGAAAAAGGCTTTTTGTCATTATAATAAAACAATAAAAAATGAATAACATTTACAACATAAAACACTTCACCTCAGGCATCCTGCTTCTCCTGTTGCTTGCCTGCCCTCCTGCTTTTGCCAAAAAGCAGCAGAAGGTTTATGTTGTAGAAAAGCCGGCAAAACAAACCCTCCTCCATCCCCACACCCCCGAAGGCCGCCTCATTCAACGTACCAACGGCACTTACCGGTATGAGTACACCTTAACCGACCACCTCGGCAATGCCCGTGTCTCATTCACAGATGAAGATGCCGACGGCACGCCCGAGCTCCTCCAGGAAGACCACTACTATCCCTTTGGCATGCAAATGCCCGGCCTGCACTTTGCAGGAGGCGGCACCCCCGAGAATAAATACCTGTACAATGGCAAAGAGCTGGTGGATGATGAGGGGATCAATTTGTATGATTACGGATTCCGATTTTATGACGCGGCACTGGGGAGGTGGCACGTGATAGACGAATTTGCAGAAAAATATTACAATATTAGCCCTTACAGTTATTGCTTTAACAATCCGGTTACGTTTATTGATTTTCTGGGTTTAGATCCACGATATAATTGGGATGAACGCAAATATTATGATGATGAAACCGGTGAAACAATGAGTTGGAACGAAGTTAGTAGTTGGATGGATGAAAACAATGCAGGTTCTGAAATATGGAATGCTGAAACCGGGTTTCAGTTACAGAATTTTGAAAATGTTGAATCTGATATGTTCTCTGCAGCTTATGGCCATGAATCAGGTATCCCTTTTGTTGAATTTGGTTTTGGAAAACAAGAAAACAGACAATATGTCACAACCTTTCTTGTCGGAAAAGATGATTACAGCCTTGCCTTAGGCAAAGATAGCCCTCTTAACGAAGCAGGAAAGCTTAATTTAATAAAACTAAAAGTACACCAGACAACAGCTCCGTGGGGCGAAACCCTTGCCATGCTCCTGTTAAGTGAAATGGGTGGGATTGCCGTGGCAGGAGTTTTCCGTGGACTGAGTGTAAGTACAAAAGTCGCAAATAGAGCTTATGTAAGTTTAGGCTCAAGAGGGAATAGAATAATTAATAAAACTAAAGATTTAGCAATAAAGCGAGCTAGTAAAATTTATTCTCGTAGCTCTCCAAAAACACAAATGAAATTAGGTAGAACAGGGGTTCCTCAATCTTTAAGAAAAATATATAATAATAAAGATATTGATGTATTTTTTAATCCTGAAGTACAACAAAGAAGTGTTAAAGTTTTGGAAGCTATTATAAGAAATACAACAAAATAAAAAAATAAATGATTGATAAAAATCTTCTCGACCATCATTTTGATGAGATATTGAAAAAAAAGGAACAAGCATTAAAAGATAAATTTCCTCAAAAATATCTTAATACAATAAACATTTCACAATTAATATTCATTGGGGAATACCTAAATGAAATTAAACCTAAGTCCAAAACCCGTGAATATAAAGAATATTTAATTAATTATTTAAATGAATTTATTTATAGTAACAAAGAGCTTAGTCGCTTAGAAATACAAAAAGTTAAAGACAATCATTTGGAACCTTTAATAACCTATTTACGAAAATATCACGATTTCCATACTAATTATTTGATTTTTTATGGACATATTATTTTTGGAGGGTTTGTTGATTTATTTCTGTTAATAATTGGCTTGGCAAAACACTATTATTACATCCCCCTATTTGTAATTTTAGATTTATTTTTAGCTATTAGAAAATATAAAAAACTAAAGAAGGAGGGGAAGATACTTTATTTATGATGGTTGAATAAATCCCCTGAATCTAATGAATAAAATATGACTGAAAAAGAAATGAAAGAGGCTGGTTATACTGAATATACTAAATATTATAAAAAAGGGGATGAATATAAATCCGAAACCAACCAATTAAATAAAACATCTCCACTAAATACAGAGAGATTACAACCAGGTGACGCAGGATATATAGGCTCTTTCTGGGAATTACAAGATATTGTAAAAGAATTTTAATATCAACAAAAAAACACTAATGAAACTATTAAAAAAAATTATAAAAATATTATTCGCAATTTTATTTTTAATTATTATTAGCATTTCTGTACATTTCCAGGTAAAAGCTGAGAAATATATAAAATTACAGATAAAAAGATATGGAATACTTGAAAACAATAAAAGAGAAAAATATAAACCCATAGT
>CAZJWE010000275.1:0-3847 GCA_964549265.1 uncultured Bacteroidales bacterium
AAAATATTCCGAATTAATAACATATTATTTTTTTTGTAATGACATGCTCAGGGGTGATGAGTTTAATGAAATAAATCCCTTTTGCATAACTTGAAATATCCATATGCATGGTTTTGCTTAATTGATTATTTGCTAGGATTTGTTTGCCGGTATTGGAGATCAATATTATTTGACTTTCAGATAAATTGTTACTTTGGATATCCAATGTAAATACGCCGTTGTTTGGATTTGGATATATTTGGATGTTTTCTTTTTTTATATCTTTTACAAGAGATTTTGTTGTGTTATCTTTGTTAATTTTTTCATGGTAGCTTTTCAAATTAACACTTCTGGTTTCTATGGGCTGATATATTTCACAATTATTAGTAGGACATGGCACAATTTCAGCGCTAAATGTTGCGCCATCCTCAGTCTCAAAACCCGGATTTAGTACTATCTCATTATAAGCTCTGTATTCTTTGTTTTCATCACTTTCAATTGTTATATTACAAGAATTATAGATATTTCCGCCATATAATACCGGAAAGTAATTGTTGGGTAGTTGAATTAGACCAAATTTTGTATATCCACAAATATCAACTTCTGTTTCGCATCCAACCCGCTCTTCAGGTTGAATTCCTATTATAGCATGATGTTTCCTTCTTTTTTCCGAATAATTATGTCCGCCCGGATTCATGTGATCCAAATCATAAAATCCATTGTTATTGGCTCCATTCCAGCCCCAGTTAAAATGAAATTCATACGGATCATCATAATTATACCCATCGCAAACAAAGGCATGTTTGCCTTTATAACGATAAAGAATAGGGCGTTCGGCATCCAGCTCCGGTATCAGCTTGTCTTTCCATCTATGAATGGTAGTGCTTCGTTTTATGTATTCCATAGTATTTTCGTCATATCCATAACCTTCTAAAGCATCAATTACCTTTTTGGTATTCGCACCTGAACTACAAGTATAATCGCCATCTTCTTTGGAGCAATAATCCATATCGACTGCTTCTCCGCAATCCGCTATCAAACGTGCCACAGCATCTATTTCCCGTGTGGTTGAATGTTCGTTTAAAAAATCTGGCATGTGACACCAGTCATAATCCTAGTATGTGGTATGGACAGGATAATTCCAATACTTCATGATCTGTGCCATGGCAACTGCTACGCAGCCGGCAGCACAATGTCCACAATCACAAGTCAAATCACCTTTTTCCTCAGGACAATATTTATTATAAGCACCATAATGCGGATAGTCACTATTTCCGCATTCGTAATCAGAAAAAATTGAATTATTTTCCCCTTGTCCCCAAATTGTTTCTATCAAAAGAAAACCTGTTCGATGAGGCCTGTATGCTTTCAGCTGGCTGTTATCTTGTTTTAGCTCATTCCATTTTTGGATGCTGGAATCATTAGTTACATTGTAGGTTATCAGTGAATCAATATACCAATCGTATTGTTCCATCCAAACCTGGTAAGCAGGCGGCAGATCATATTCATTAAATGTACTTTTTGTAGACCAGGCAATAACCGGGTCGCGGGCATCATCTGCTGCAATAATGACAAAACCTGCTGGCTTGAATTTGAAGACATAATAGCTGTTGTGCCCGTTATAGGTATACACCAGTGTTTTTGCAATTTCTTGCTCCCGGAAACTTTTTAACCGGGTATCACTTTTTTGCATAAAGAAATTCCGGGCTACTTTTTTAGCTGTTGTTGTATCAACAGAACTGGAATACCCCTTACATAAAAAAATAAATATTATTCCTATCAGTATAACTATTTGTTTCATTTTTCTTTATTTTAAGGTGTTATCGTTATGGGAATGGTTTGTGTTTTAAAAACACTATCATTTGCATGTTTAATAATAAATGTAAAAGAACAGGTTCTTGTTGTATCGGGCGGGACAGTCAAATAAAAGAATCCACCTCCGCTGCACGGATGATCAGAATTGTTAAAAACATTAAGCTGAATTGGACCATCATAAGTCCAGGTTTCTGTTTGATAATCTATAATCAAAATATCATTTATAATACTACCTGTAGTATATGTATCGTTATATTTAACATTTGTTTTTATCGTTATATTTTTCAACGTTCCTTTTATTTTCGGAACAACATCATCAGCTTTTGCTGCAAAAAAAGAAGAATGCAATTTAGCACGTTTATTTTTTGAGATTTTATGAGTTTCAGCAAATAAACCAATTTGTAATTTATTATATTTAATTATGCTTGTACTATCTAAATATTCCCCTGTCGTTTGTGTATAGACCCCTTCATCCAATAATTCCAAAAATTCGGTTTCATAATCCACAACTTCCTGATAAATATAAGTTGTTTCTCCGTTCTCACCACATGAAAAAGACAAACCAAATAGTAAAAGAAACAGTAGTATAAGCATTTTATGTGTTTTCATGGCTGTATTTTTTTATGTTACTAATGTAATTTCTTTCATTTTGCTATTTTTTAAGGTGTTATGGTTATGGGAATGGTTTGTGTTTTAAAAACATCACCATCTGTATGTTTAACAATAAATGTAAAAGAACATTCTCTGGTTGTATCTGGTGGATTGGTCAAAAAAAAAGATATTGCTTCACTTGTGTAATTTGAATTGTTTGAATTATTAAGTGTGTTGTTTCGTGTATCAATCAATATGTCATTTATAGTATCTTTAGCTTTATATGAGTTATTATATTTTTGATTTGTTATTACAGTTATGTTTGCTATTGTGTCTAATAGATATAGATTGACGTCATCAGCTAATAAATTACTAAAAGAATAGAAGTTTTGAGCAATTTCACTTTTCACAACTTTTAAATCAGCTACCAGTCTAATCTCTAAATTTTGATATTCCACAATCGACGAGCTGTCTAAATAATATTTCCCAGGGTGGTTTGTAAAATCTGTAAGATAATTTACATTATAGCCTATGGTTTCGCAATAATCATTATATCTATTTCCATTATCCCTACTGCAAGAGAAAGAAAGTCCAAACAGGAAAAAAAACATCAGAATAATAATTTTATATGTCTTCATAATAATACTGTTTTTTATGTTGATAAATATTTTTTCAATATCCTTTCCCGAAATTTTTGAACGTCAGGAGAAAGATTGCCATTCATGTTTTGAATAGCAGATAATGCATATTCAGTCCCAACATAATAAGCCAGACCATATATTGCGATTTTGGTAACATGATTTTTAATATAAAAACCAAATGTATCAGGTTCATGCCCGGGATAATACAAGTATGCAATCATTTTTTCATACGCAATTTTTTATATCCCAGTTGAGCCAGTACAATGGCTTCATCCAAAGCAGTATAAGGATTTTTTTGATTTGCTGATTTTTTTAACATGTCTATTGCCCTATAGGTATTAATGTCTTTAAATCCTTCATGGCAACTTATTTTGGTATTATATCCACTATTCTCCCATATTTTGGTTAGTGTTTTCAGACTGTGCTTTTTTTCTCCAATATGCGCCAATGCCAGGGCAGCATTTAGCCTTACAATCAAAGTCCCGGCTTCTACTTCTCTTTCATCTGTGACTTGGAAGTTTGTTAAATGAAAATAACGATAATGTCCAATATTAATACCCGAACCGGAAATATAAGCAGTACCACCTTCAATTGCATGCACAGGGGTACCGTTCGTTGCTTGAATATCTACTCCGCTGTGAAAATGATTCACCGCACCTCTACATTCACCAAACGTGCTATTGATTTGATATTGTGACTGGCCATTTGCAAATGGCCAATCATAAGCAAGTGATTGTGAAAAGTATTGAAATAAAATAAAAAAGTAAAATAAGTGCCTGCCAGTAAATAAATTTTACATTTATGTGGTTATTGGTTTAATA
>CAZJWE010000276.1:0-3830 GCA_964549265.1 uncultured Bacteroidales bacterium
CTCATGGCGAGCTCCATATGACCTTTGAAAAATAAAAAATAAACATATGAAATATAGTTTAACGTAGTTTATATGTTGTATTTTAGTTTTCAACTATATTGCATCAATCAAAAAAAGCAACATTTAAACAATATTTCAACCACATTTACAACTATAGGGGACTTTGTATAATGTAAATATTTAACCACTAAAATAAGGGTAGTACCTTTCTTTTTAAAAAAAATTTAGGCCTCCTTCTGTTATTTTTTTATAGTCGTTTGTATAAAAATAAACTGCAACGTCTGCATAAGAAAATGGATTTGAATGTTTCATTCCATAGGGAAAGTTTTTTTTATTACTCCATTGAATGATTTCTGTTGAATCGCATAAAAAATCATGATTTAAAGCAGAAGAAAAAAACGTTATTCTTTCAGCCATCGTTTTGTTTGTATCATTGATGCTAAATCTGCTTTCCACCACTTTTGTAAAGACGGCCAGGTAACGAATTTGCCATTTATAGGATTTGAGGCGCTCAATTCGTTTTTTTCTCTCCTGTTTAATGCTGTTTGTATGAAATTGAAAGATATGTTTATATTCCTCAGACAATACTGTATCGTTTCTTATAGCCTTCTCCAGTTTTTCAATAAAAGACGGTTTTAATTGAAAGCGTCCGATAGAGAAATTAGAAGCAGGTTTGCCTTTTCGAATATAAAATAGTTCATTCATCCTGGTTTCTAACATATCCCTCCACATTGAATATCGAATGAGTTCAGGGAAACCAATTGATAATACCAATTCTTCATTTGCGTCTTCCTGGACGATGATATTTTGAAGTCTGTTGTATTTTTTTTGGTAAAAACGAATGGCCTCTTCATAATCTTCCTGGAAATAATTTGAAGGGTTTTCATGAATACGTTTTTGAGAAAATAATACAGACAAAGTAATAAACACAAAAATTACTTTCACATCAGATGCGTTTTATAATTCGCAAAATTAATATTGATTAACATATTATTCCTCTTCATCGCCTTTCTTATTTTTTTTCTCTTCTTTCAATTCATTGTCTCTATACTCATCCAGAAATTGATTGATTTCTTTATAAGAAAGTTGTTTTACATTGGTTACAATAAAATTAGACATTAAAAAATTACCATACTTATTACATTCACCAATGATGGAAGTGAAGACTTCTTTGACAGAAATTTCAATAGGAATAAGAGCCAAAATAGTAGAAATATTATTATTAAAATGCATTTCTTCAATTTCTATGTCATGCTCTTTTAAAGAATATTCAAATTCTTTTTGGATAAGCTGTCTCTGTTTGGATGAAAAATTCTCGCCCGACTTCGACATTAATACAATAAAATATCTCAACTTAGCACCTTTCCCGCCAAGGCCGGTAGATATAAAAACCTGGTTTTCATCAAGCAATTTGCTTTGAAGTAGCATTCTGTTCTCCTGGAAGGCAAGGATACTCCAATTTCTCATTTCGCCTTCTGTGTGTTTAGCATATTCTTCTAATATACGGTAAGCGGCAACATCTTCAACAGAAGCAAGAAGAGCAAGTACACGTTTCTTTTTCTCCCGGGATAAATCTTTTTTATACAGTTCTTTTGACATTTCTTCTATATCAACATCTTCATCTTTCACCTCTTCTTTAACTTTTTTTGAAAAATCAAAATATTTCATTTGTAGGTCAAGATCAATTTGTTCTTCTAAAATATTAAAATTCTCAAATTTCCCAAACAATTCTTTTATCCTATTATATATACTCTCTTCGTTCATACTCTTTTTTTAAATCCTCTATAAAAATACATAAGTTTGATGAAGGTGTCAACCATTTGAACGGATTATTTTATAAACAATCCTGTAAAGCCTATCAATCACCCATTCTTAACACAGCCAAAAAAGCCTCCTGAGGAACATCAACTTTTCCAACCTGGCGCATACGTTTCTTCCCTTTTTTTTGTTTTTCAATTAATTTTCTTTTCCGGGTGATATCACCTCCATAACATTTTGCTGTTACATCTTTCCTTAGCGCTTTCACGGTTTCACGTGCAATAATTTTAGCTCCAATGGATGCCTGAATGGCTACTTCAAATTGTTGGCGCGGAATCAATTCTTTAAGCTTCTGGCAAATCCCCCGTCCGAATTGATAGGCATTATCTCTATCTATAAGTGTTGATAATGCATCCACAGTTTCATGATTGATTAAAATATCTAACTTCACAAGATTGGCAGGCCTATAGCCTGATTGGTGGTAATCAAATGAGGCATACCCTTTTGAAATGCTTTTCAGTTTGTCATAAAAATCAAAAACGATTTCATTCAAAGGCATCTCAAACATCACTTCTACCCTGTTATTCGGAAGATATATCTGTTTTTTTAATTCTCCTCGTTTATCAACACAAAGTTTTATTATAGAACCGATATAATCACTTATTGTTATGATCTGGGCATTAATATATGGCTCTTCAATCGAATTTACCAAATGCGATTCGGGTAATTCAGACGGATTGGATATATAATATTCTTTTTCTTCTTTTGTTTGGATAAGGTATGATACATTGGGTACCGTTGTAATGACATCAATATTAAATTCACGGTCAAGCCGTTCCTGGATGATTTCCATATGAAGTAATCCTAAAAAACCACACCGAAAACCAAATCCCAGTGCTTTTGAATATTCCTGTTCAAAGGTCAACGAAGCATCATTCAATTGAAGTTTTTCAATTGAATTTCTCAGTTCTTCATAATCATCTGAATCAATAGGATAGACTCCTGCAAACACCATAGGCTTGATATCCTCAAATCCTTCAACTGCCCTTTCACAAGGATTTTCAACAGATGTCAATGTGTCTCCAACTTTTATTTCCTTAGATGACTTAATGCCGGTTACAATATAACCAACATCTCCGGCATAAAGTGCTTCACGAATTTCCGGTTTAAATTTTAAAACACCGATTTCGTCAGCAGAATAGACCTTGTCTGTTGCCAAAAATTTAATTTTATCGCCTTTTTTTAACGACCCGTTAAAAAGCCTGAAATAAGCTATAACTCCCCGGTAAGCATCAAAAACAGAATCAAACACCAATGCCTGCAATGGGGCATCGATGTTTCTTTTGGGTGCCGGTATTCGTTCGATCAACGCACAAAAAACTTCTTCAATTCCTTTTCCTGTTTTCGCACTTGTTTCCAGTATCTCATCTCTTGTGCAGCCTAAAAGCTCCACAATTTGATCTTTTACTTCATCAGGTTTCGCCGAATCAAGATCAATTTTGTTTAAGACAGGGATTATCTCCAAATCTTGTTCAAGTGCAAGATAAAGATTGGATATCGTTTGTGCCTGTACGCCTTGTGAGGCATCAACAAGCAAAAGGCATCCCTCGCAGGCAGCTATAGAACGCGATACTTCATATGTAAAATCAACATGGCCCGGGGTATCAATCAGATTTAAACAATATTCCTTCCCTTCGTATTCATAATCCATTTGAATGGCGTGGCTCTTGATCGTGATTCCCCGTTCCCTTTCGAGATCCATATCATCCAATGCCTGATCTTTAAATTCACGCTCCGAAACAGCATGCGTCTTTTGCAAAAGTCTGTCTGCCAATGTACTTTTGCCATGATCAATATGTGCAATGATGCAAAAGTTCCTGTTTTCCTTCATAGAATCCTTTTAAAATAATTACAAAGATAGATATTTCAACCCAAAATTTAATATCTTAGCCATGACTTATTAATAGTTAATGATATGTTTAAAGAAAAAAGAGAATAGTAAACAATTAAATTATGAATTATGGTTCTACCACGAATTTAATGGTAATTTGCGATTTATTTATGGGGGTTGG
>CAZJWE010000277.1:0-3830 GCA_964549265.1 uncultured Bacteroidales bacterium
AAAAATAATATCGTATCCGCATACATCTATCCTTAAAAAAATTAATTTTGCACTTCATTTAGTTGGTCCAGTAGTTCAATTGGATAGAACGTCAGATTCCGGTTCTGAAGGTTGGGGGTTCGAGTCCCTCCTGGATCACATAGCAAAATGAGAGTGAAAGTGAGTGTATGAATGAAAGAGCATGATTGATAAGCAATTGTTCATTCAATACCGAATAAAATATCTATATAAAATAAAGAATATGACTTTTTTAGTCAAAAAAATTTGAATAAATGGAAATAAATGCTTTATTTTGCACTTCAAAAATATATAATAGTATAGGATCATGACCAAAACATGTCAAATAACAGGAAAAAAGGTAATTACGGGGAATAATGTGTCGCATTCACATAAGAAGACAAAACGAACATTTCATCCGAATATTTCCAATAAAAAATTTTACCTGCCCGAAGAAGACAGATGGATTAAATTAACTGTTTCAAATAATGGGTTGCGTATAATCAATAAAAAAGGCCTTGCAACAGCATTGAAGGAGGCAAAAGAAAAAGGCTATATACGAACATACTAATTTTATATAAATTAAACAATCATGGCAAAAAAGAGCAAGGGAAACAGAATACAAATTACCCTCGAATGTACAGAGCAAAGAAAATCCAATGTTCCTGGCATTTCCAGATATGTAACTACAAAAAACAAAAGAAATACTACTGCTCGTCTTGAATTAAAAAAATATAATCCGTACTTAAAAAAAGTAACGGTACATAAAGAAATAAAATAATTAAATCATGGCAAAGAAAACAGTATCGTCCAAAAGGACTGAAACAAAACACGTAAAGGTGATCAGAATGATCAAATCTGAAAAATCCGGTGACTACAGAATTAAAGAAAACATTATTGATAAAGATGAAGTAAAAAATTTCTTAGGCAGTAAATAATTTACTAAAAAAAGACATACTTGTTAAAAGCTTTCTTTAATTCTCATGAGTTAAGAGAGCTTTTTTTATTTAATTCAAAAAAATCTATTCTTATTTTTTTCAAACGCCAACATAAAGACAAACAAGAAGAACCTGCTTCCAACAAGCTCGAAAAGGGGATGGAGAAAACCAAAGAAGGTTTTTTAAAAAAGTTATCCCGGGCTGTAGCCGGTAAATCCAAGGTTGACGATGATGTACTTGACAATCTCGAAGAAGTATTGATATCATCTGATGTTGGAGTGGATACCACATTGAATATTATTGAACGAATTGAGAAGCGGGTTGCAACAGACAAATACATGAATACTGTTGAATTAAATGGTATTTTAAAAGAAGAAATTGCAGCCCTTTTGAAAGAAACAGAAAGTCAGGACAGCCTTGATTTCTTTGAATCGAAACTTCCAAAAAAACCTTATGTCATTATGGTGATGGGCGTGAATGGTGTCGGCAAAACCACAACCATTGCAAAATTAGCTTACCGGTTTAAACAGGCAGGAAAAAAAGTATATCTTGGCGCCGGTGATACATTCAGGGCAGCAGCCATAGAACAACTCGAAAAATGGGCACAACGTATTAATGTCAAACTCATCAAAAGAACGATGGGCGCAGATCCGGCATCTGTTGCTTATGACGCTATTGAATCGGCAATAGCTAATGACATAGACGTAGTAATCATAGACACAGCCGGAAGGCTTCACAATAAAGTAAATCTAATGAATGAGCTGGGCAAGATCAAACGCGTTGTTAAAAAAATCATGCCCGATGCACCTCATGAAGAATTGTTGGTATTGGATGCATCTACAGGACAAAATGCATTTGAACAGGCAAAACAATTTATTGATGTCACAAATATCAATACACTGGCTGTAACTAAACTCGATGGGACTGCCAAAGGCGGTGTCGTCATCGGTGTTTCAGATAAATTCAAACTTCCCGTTAAGTATATAGGTGTGGGTGAACAATTTGAAGACCTGCGGGTATTTGACAGAAACAAGTTTGTAGAGGCTTTGTTTGAATAAACAGGTTTGCACCCTGCCGCAGGATATATTTGGCAGATAATATAAAAAGATGTCAGGAGTCAGAATACAGAAGAGGTGTGAGAAAAGCGTGAAGTGCATGAAACTCTCTTTTGAATGATAAACAGCAACACACACCTGCCCACTCATAATCCCTTAAAACAACTAATATTCAACATCATCAAATTAACAATTGACAATTGAAATCCATTAACATTATCACTCTTGGCTGCTCAAAAAATCTTGTTGACTCGGAAATCATCCTGAATAACCTTCAAGGGCAAGGTTACACTATTTACCATGATGAAAACAAAACAGCCGATATAGTCATCATTAACACATGCGGTTTTATTCATGACGCAAAGCAAGAATCCATTGATATGATCCTTCATTTTGCCGAATTGAAGAAACAACAAAAAATTAAAAAACTTTTTGTAACAGGCTGCCTGTCGCAACGATACAAAGAAGAAATGCAGGACAGCATGCCCGAAGTTGATGCTTTCTGGGGTGTATACGATCAACAACAATTGATTCAACACATCACCCAATCCTGTCAGAAAATTAAGCCCAGAACAGTTTTAACCACAAAGCACTATGCCTATTTAAAAATTTCTGAAGGATGCAGCCGACAGTGCTCTTTTTGCGCCATTCCCATGATCAAAGGAAAACATCACTCCTACTCCATGGACGCCATTCATAAAGAAGCACAAATTCTTGCAGACAACGGTATAAAAGAATTGATACTGATTGCACAAGACCTGACTTTTTACGGAAAAGATCTATACAAAAAACAAATGCTCCCTGAGTTGGTACAAAAACTGGCCAGCATCAAACAAATTCAATGGATCAGGCTGCATTATTTGTTTCCTGCCCAATTCCCCATGAAATTATTGGATGTCATAAATAACGAACCAAAGGTTTGCCAATACATTGACATCCCGTTTCAGCATATTAGCGATCATATGCTTTCTGTGATGAACCGGGGCGTTTCAAAAAAACAATCAATGCACTTATTTCATACCATCAAAACAATGCTTCCCGGTGCTTCCATACGAACAACCTTATTGGTTGGCCACCCGGAAGAGACTGAAGACGATTTTGAGCAGTTATATAAATTTGTTCAATCATCTCAATTTGATAAACTGGGTGTTTTTATTTATTCTCACGAAGAAGGCACAATTGCCGGAGAACAATACCAGGATAATGTCCCGGAAAATGTCAAACAAGAACGTAAAGATACACTGATGGCTTTACAGCAGGACATCTCTCTGGAATTAAACCGAAAAAAAATAAACAATCAGTATACTATTTTTATAGACCGCCATGAAGGGACTCAAGCCATAGGCCGCACCCAATATGATTCTCCTGAAGTAGATGGTGAAGTACTGATTGATGATTCTGAAAAACAGCTTATAGCAGGCAATTTCTATGAAGTAAACATTGTGGATGCAGATGAATATGATTTGTTTGGAGTATTGAGTTAAGTTTTTTTAACCAAATTAAACTTTTGGAAAATATTTTTATATTTTTGTAATATAATATACTAAACTTTTATATATAGCATATTTGCTTTTTTAATATTCAAACCAAATTATATATATCTTTTTGGGCCATTGTTTATATGAGTAAATTAAAAGAGAAGTCGGATTTTAATTATGATGCAGCACAAGAGTTATTAACACATAATTTATATGCACCAAGTATTCATTGTTCTTATTATAGTTGCTTTCAGTTATTGAAATTTAAAATAAAAGATTTTTTATTCAATAAGTTAAATTCAATTACAGCATATATACCTTCAATTAAAATTGCTTATAAGTATTATATTGACAAAAATCAA
>CAZJWE010000278.1:0-3829 GCA_964549265.1 uncultured Bacteroidales bacterium
CAAGGGTCCTTGAAAATCCATTACAGGAAGCGTGGCATTGTTTTGTTTTGTATAAACATTTCCTCCGGTAGTTAAAGGAGTATAATGAAATTTAATCGTATGATCAGCTCCATTGGTTATACGACTGATTAAATTATTTTTAAACCGGGCATTTCCAAATTTATAATACCTGCATTCATCACTATTTGAATTGATAGACATAAAATCAACAGCCCCATCTCCATTAAAATCTTTTAACAAACAATAATAGCCATAATCATAAAAAAGGCCTGAATCATCTATTGTATAATCTTCAACAGTATAATCATTTTCTGTATAATACAAAAATGTTCTACATTTTGAGTCAAGAGCAGAATAAAAAGGAAACTCTATGATATCATTTTTCCCGTCTCCGTTAACATCTACAATAACGACATTGTGATATTGGTCCATATTACCATGAAATTCCATATCTTTGAATCGGTTTTTAGACAATGTTTTCTCTAATTTAGCCCTCTGAAAACCATCTCCATCTGAATACCCAATATACCAACATTCCTCTCCGCTGTCATTATCATAATAAAAAATATCCGTTTTTCCGTCACCATTCAAATCTCCGGTGGTTAAATATGAGTCGTAAAAGTCATTGGTAGACAGGGAACTAAAAATTGAAGCAAAAGCTGTTCCGTTAAATTCATAAATTTCAAGTCCACCCATGTTATCCTGAAAAAAAATATCGGTTTTACCATTTCCATTGAAATCTCCCATCCGTGGTTGTATCATAAAATGACCATGGTCATATTTATCCAAAACAAGTGTTTGAGTCACCCTTGCTTTATCTACAAATTCAATAATCACTTCATTGGAAATATCATGATAAAATAAAATATCTGCTGTGCCATTGCCATCATAATCGCCTAAATATACATCAGGCACACCACCTTCCATAACAAGTGTTTCATTAGTAAACCCACCCCCATTAGAAAGATATGTATGATACTGTGTTAATGATGGGCTATCATCTGTAATGCTTTCAATAAGGAGGTCATCCAATCCGTCGCCATTAAAATCTGCATTATTAATACCATAAGCATCGTCCACAAATGTTGAAGTGAAAATATTTTGTGTTGTATTTTTCAATGTCTTGGTAGTAGGGGACGAAAAAGTATCATCGCCGTTATTAAATAGTAACTTTAAAGTTTTTTTATCGCTATCAGGTAGTTTAATTAAATCAGCTAAACCGTCGCCATTATAATCACCTGCATAAAATTTTCCGTCATCTGTTGACAAAGAAACTGATTCATAATTATAATGATTATCTATACCTGTCTCATATTCTATAAGCGTTGCATTTTTAGATGTGCCGTATCTTCCTGTTTCTGATACCTTAGCAAATTTTGCCGAATAATAGTCATATTTATTCCTGTGATATGTAAAGTGGTATTCCCGTACCATTTCGTTTTCGCATGTTACTTTAATCTTATGTAATAATTTTTTTTGATTAACGGGAGAACCGTTGAAATATGATACATATTGGTCTGATCTTTCTTCATAAAAAAATTCAACCGTATTGTATCCATTATTGATCCCATAATTCGGATTTATGGTGTAAGTTATTTTTTTAGGATATATCTCACCATTATTTCTATCATTCATGTATTCAAATTTAACGGAATTTCCACGGGGGTCTGTGATTTTGGAGATATACCATTTTATCACATCATCAGAAGATTTTGCAATTAATCTTGAATTGTCATTGCTGCTATTAGAAAATTCCATTTGTATTCCGTTTTTAGTTTCAGCAGTAAAATACAAAGGTCCATTCCCGGATGTTCCATGGGAGATAATTTTTGTAAAACTTTCTGTTTCGGTTCTGTATTCTTCCCCGTCATTCCCGTAATTGCTACTGCCATTCAGGCATATAAGCCGGCTGCCATTAAATGCAAACCGGTCATTATTGTCAAAATCCACTTCATCAACAATTCCATCATGATATAAATTTGCAGGAGTTCTGGAAATAGCCGAAATGCCTCCCAACGCCCAATTCATTCCTAAAAAACCATTCCCACCATGGCTGTTATAAATTAATGTAAGACTTGGCCGCATGCCTTCAGTTCCCGGAGGAACATTTATAGGAATGCTATATGTTGCTGCTCCAGTACCGGATACTTTCATTTTTCCATTAATAGCGCCAACCACAGGATTATTTGTTATATCTCTACTTGAAGGATTGGGCTGTGATATTAAATAATCTACAGGCAACAACATATCTTCATTTAAATACATTTGCATATCATTGGGTGCATCATAGCTAAATCCCGAGGTAAGGGATATGCGGTCGCGTGCTGTGACAACTCCTCCGCCTGAAGGCACAGGGTCTGATGCCGGCATTTCAATCACTTTTTGTTGTGCGGCCAATGGCAATACCATAAAACAGACAACAATACAAGTAACAATGGTTTTATATAGAGTTTTCATGCGTTTATATTTTTTTTTATTGTCAGATGGAACTCGCCATGAGTTAAATTATTGACTTCGTATATTCTAACAGTTGTTTCAATACTCATCTTGTTATATGCCCAAAATGTTATCATGGCTCGGTTCATCATAATCCGGGTTTATCGTTCATAATTTTATATCTTTCCTTCGCCCCAAACAGCTTATTCTTGTACTTTTTTCTCCAGTTGTTCTACTTTTTCCATGAGTTGTTGGAGAATGGCATTTTGTTCTTCGAGTTGGGTGTTTTTAGCATGGAGTGCTTTGATTTGTTTTTCCTGTTCAATGGTATGCAGTGTGAGTTCTTCTACTTTCTCGAGGAGGAGGTTGTCCATTTGTCCTATGCTATATCCGTTTGTTTCGAATTCATTAGCAGAAGGCACATTGGGGAGGTGTTTGTTTTGTTTGATGAATTCTTCTACTTCTCCGAGGGAGAGGAGTTCGTAGTCGTCTTTAAAGACGTAATCGGCTGCCGGGACATCATCTATAATGTCCACGCGCTCGGCGGTTATTTTGCCGTTGACGATGAGTTTAGCGTTGGGGTTTGCATCAAAATTTGTGGTTCCGATGCCGACCTGGCCACCTCCTGAAACATTTAACACGTAGTTTTGGCCCCACACGCCCAATGTCAGGAAGTTGTTGTCACTTGCATCACCAATATATCTAAATCCTAATAATCCTGAATTTTTTGCACTGGTTTCTTTTCCAATTACCATTAAAGCATTGGAGTTTACGGGTTGGTTCGGTGCCAAAAATTTACCGTTCCATATCCATGAATTCGTATTATGAGATTGAAATGATACATTTCCATTCCTTGCCATACTCATACAGGTATGCTCTTCTTGTATTGCATAAAACTGAAGTTTGTCTAATGAACCATCATATCGTAATTCCATGCCTGCATTGCCACTACCATAACCGGAGGTTGCAGCTTCACGAAGTTGTAACTTCGCTGTGCCATTGTAATTGGTTCCCCGGATGATCATGGTGGTGTTGTCAGGCGAAGAAACATCTAATAAAGCACCAGGGGATGTGGTGCCAGTGCCGATTCCTACATTGCCTTCAGAAGTAATAATCATCTTTTCAGTAAGTCCTGTTAAGAAACGCAACGTTCCCACATTTTGTCCAATTTTTATTGAATGTTGAGAATGGTCATTTTCATAGCCAATATGTAAATTAGTTCCTGTCCAATCAATAACACGGCCTTTTATCTCGAGTTCATCCCACTCTCCTTTTGCAACTATTGTATTCCTGGAATTTCGTGATGCCCCATAAATTTTCCGGTTAGAATTGTTGAAGTTTAACTCACCCTCTGCAATAATATCTCCTTTAAAAAGTGAATTTCCATTAACAG
>CAZJWE010000279.1:0-3798 GCA_964549265.1 uncultured Bacteroidales bacterium
AACAGATTGGCTTGTGGACAAAAAACGGCAGCCACATTGCATATAAAAACGGCAGAGTAGGCATTGGGAAAGACGCTGCAGCAGGCTATACCCTCGATGTAACCGGCACAACCCATCTGCAGAAACTTGTGGTAGATGAGATGGATGCAGGAGACATGGAATTAAATGGCGAAAAACTGATTGAATATGAGACAGGGGAAGATTTAACCGATGGTGAAGAAATGGTATTTAGTGGTGTATATTATAACTTGAAAAGTTATACCATACATATCAACCAGGACAAACCGGTTAAAGCAGTTCGGGTGAATTGGAAAAAAGTTGGAGGCCAATATTTTAAATGCAAGTATTATTTACAAGGCAGAACAATAGATAACAGTTGGGTAACAATTGGTGAAAACGAAAATAATACAGAATGTTGTTTTTATGATCCTGCCGATATGGAAGAGTTATATGTTGAACATACATTAGATCATCCTCAAAAACTAAAGTATTTATTTATAAGCTTTTATGATATTGATTGCCCTATCAACTGGGACGATGACGAAGCACCATTTGTTGAATTGGAAGCCCTGGAAGCAGTCCCTTCCGGAGCAGTATCAGATATGATTTCAGGAAATTATGATGCTACATTCGACAATATTGATGCTAACAGCATGAATGCAAGACAAGGTGATTTTGAAAACCTGACAATCAATGGCCAGCCCATCATACAATATGTAAAAGGCGATAATATAGCAGACGGGTTGAGTGTAAAATATATACCCTCAGAAAATTCAAACAATGTAAATGATCATTTGTGTTCATCTTCAAATAAGTTCACCGAATGGGAAGTATATGAATTAGAACTCAATGAACCTGAAATGGCCAAATCTGTTAAAGTGAAAATGTGGGGACACAATACCCCGTGTGCATACCATGTGGTTGTTTATTCTCATGGCCATTGGGAATGTGTGGGATACAAATATTTGAAAGATTATTGTAATCATCAAAATAGGGGATTTACAGATGAATTTGAGTTAAGCCCCTCTATGAAGGTCAGTAAAGTAAAACTGGTCTGTGATGTTTCTTGCAACAGTGACTGCGATAATATTGATTGGAGTGGCATAACCGACTTTGTGAAAATTGATGTTTATAGAGGTTTACCTGCAGGCGACTTTGAAGAAGTAACCGCATCAGATGGCGAATTTGATGACCTGTATGTAAAAAACAGGGTAGGCATTGGAACCGACCAGAACAATCACAAAACAGCCCGTCATGCATTGCATATATTACACCAAAACGGTAAATTAGCCTTTGGTGATAACAATGCATTCCAAAACCCGCAGCCCAATGGTGCTATAAACTGTATGTTGGGTGAATATCTCCCAATCAACAGCTCTGATAACCCGGATACCGATATCTTGCACGTGCACGGCAAAAAAGGAATTTATTTTACAGGTGGCAATTACACCGATGGAAATGACGGTGTGATGGGCAATAACAACGGCCAAAACATGATACTGAAAATGCTGCCCAGTGTGTATGGGAAAAATCATATTGAAATAAATGGGTATATCACTGTTGAACGGGTGGATATTGTAGACGACGTTCCGCAATCTGACTTTGTATTTAGTGAAGATTATGAACTAACGCCATTAAAAGATGTGGAAACCTACATCAAACAACACAAACATTTGCCAAACATCCCGTCTGCCGATGAATTTAAAGAAAACGGCTACAGCATTGGCCAAATGGATAACCTGCTGCTGCAGAAAGTAGAAGAACTTACATTGCACGCCATTGAGCAGGAGAAAAAAATAGGCAAGCAGGATGATGAGATCAGCAAACAGGAAAAAGAAATTGAACATTTGAAACAACAGAACAAAAAACTGGTTGACCAAAATAAAAAGATTGAAGAATTGCAGGATAAGCTTGAGAAAATAGAAGCTAAAATAAACAGCCGGTAACGAATACACATATATGTTTAACCTGTTTAATTCAATGGAATCATGAAACACAGAAGAAAAAATATCATCATTCTCGTCAGCATCATCACAAGCGTCTTGCTTACTCCTGTATTTTCACAGCAAAAGATAATAGACATGCCCCCGGATGCAATACCTTCCGAGGGCGGCATTGTAAAAGCAAGAGATAAAATAACCCTGCTCCCGGGGTTTAATTTTGATGCACCGCCCAACACCAGCCTGCGGATAGACAGAGACATGATATGCCCGGCAGAATACCTCACCACAGCGCCTGACCCTGCCAACCGGAACATTAAAGACAACCCGGTAGTAGGGGCCATACCCGGCAACTTTAATGTAACACCAACCGGCGCAGCAACATATACCATACCCATAGATATTTCGCCGGGAACCAACGGAATGCAGCCTTCCATAGCCATAACCTACAACAGTCAGGGAGGAAACGGGCCATTGGGGATTGGCTGGGGACTTTCCGGAATGTCTGCTATTACACGCACAGGGTCTAACATATATTATGACGGAAATGTTGACGGCATTAATTACAATGCACATGATAATTTTATTTTAAATGGTACGCGACTTATGCATGTTGGTGGAAATATAAGCAGTGATAATGAAATTATTTATAAACCTGAAATGAATGATTTTTCAAAGGCCATTGGCTATAAAGATGCCGGAAACAATTACTTTAATGCGTTTACAGTATTAACAAAAGACGGCAAAAAAGTATACTTTGGAAAGTATGGTGGCACAGATGATGCTTTTGTAAACAAGCCTGGAAGTGGAGGAAACATAGCACTGGCATTCATGATCAAAAAAATTGAAGATGCCAATGGCAATTATATTATGTTTGAATACAAACAGGACGGCTTTGGTTTCAGAATTAAAAAAATAAAGTACACAGGAAATAATGATGGCATAGCACCCTATAATGAGATTCGTTTTTTTTATGAAGAACGCAAAGACATTGGCGACAAATATGTCAAAGGCTCTTATGTAAAAAACCGGCTATTACTGAATAAAATCAAAACATATTGTGAAAACAAGCTGTTCAGGGAGTATCAAATGAAATACATATACGATGAAACCAACTATGATGTATATTCCAGGCTTGTCGAAGTAACCAAACAAAACAGCATAGGAGAGAAGGTGAATTCCACGATTGTGGAGTGGGGAGAGGATGCTGTAAATCCTGGATATATAAAAGAAACTTCGGGTATTTCAATTTCAAATCTTGATTTTTCAAGAGCAATATCAGGAGATATAAACAATGATGGACTGGCAGATTTGATTGTAATGGTTGATTTAGATGCAGACCAAGACTATCCTACATATGACAGGTGGAAAGTATATTTGAATAACAATAAAAATGACAATTCTTTTACATTTATTTCAGCTATGAATTTTTATCATGACAAATTAGATAATAATATTTTTATAGCTGACGTAGATGGAGACGGGATGAATGAGATTATTGAAAAAAATGTTTCTTTTACTTATCATACTGCACTGCAGCCCGGAAAAGATGGCAGGCTAGATGTAAGCTTTCAATACAATGTTTTTGAGTTCATAGAAGATCAAGCAACGATATCTAATAAAGGTGTTATGTCTACATTCACTAATTCAAAATTTTATCATTGTTTTAGGCCTGGGACGTGTTACTTGCCTGAGGAATATGAGAGTCATGATGCCAGTGATATGCTTTCTGACTTTGATGGAGATGGCAAAGTAGAATTACTTGCTAAATGGAAGGAATATGATGGGGAATTATTTTACAGGGCAAAAATTTTTAATTTTAATGACCCAGATAAAGAAATAGTTCTTAATGAATATG
>CAZJWE010000280.1:0-3796 GCA_964549265.1 uncultured Bacteroidales bacterium
TTAAACCACATATAAACTACTTTTAAACCACATATAAACTACTTTTAAACCACATTTACAACTATATTTAAACAGTATTTAAACAGTATTTTAGGTCCTGTAAAAATATTTAACCACTAAAATAAGGGTAGTACCATTTTTTATTGTTTAATGGTCATATGGAGCTCGCCATGAGTTTAATTGATTGAATTGGTGGAGTCTAAATAGATTATTAATAATGATGCTCGTGTGTGTCAAGAAATTTGTCATGGCTTGGTTCAGCTTATTATTTAATTTTTATTTCAAGTACTGTATTTGTTGTCTTTGTAATTTTAAATTTGTCGTCTAACCGGTGTCCAATTACCCATACAATTTGGTTTCCGGAACAAAGAAGCCAGGTGTTTTCCTTATCAACCAATGAAAATTTATTATCCGTCATATAATCGCTTAATTTTTTATGGTGCTGCATGCCCAACGGCATGAAATAATCACCTGGTTTCCATGGCCGGATGATCAGCGGATAAACGATCTTCTCCCGGTCTATCCAGGCTGTTTTTTTATTTTGAGGAATTTTGAAATCATCAGCATAAGCAAAGGTTCTGAAAGCAAGTGGTACAGGTTCATCAATAGAATGCATATCTTGATTGATATAAACGTAATTATGGTCGCTTTCATTCAGTGGAGTTATGATCAATTCATCTCTGTCTTTTATAAGTCTGTGTGTGTTTGAAAATAATTGTTTGCCTGGTTGATGGGTTAATATTTCCAAAAGGACATTGACATGGTCCTGCGTAAAACCGAAATCTTTTATTAATTCAAAGGCATATATCCTAAGGGGTGATAATTTTTGTAGAAGAGGTATGGAAATAGTAGCCCGCCCTTGCTGAAAATGCATTATTCTTTTTTTTGCATCATTGACAGAAGATAGAAATACCTCCTGCACATCAGCGAACCGATTGATGTTTTTCGTCATCGTGGATTTAAAGCCCGGATTCATCTCTTCAAAGAGCGGAATTATCTGGTGTCGTATTTTGTTGCGTGTGTATTGAACAGTCAAATTGCTGGAGTCTTCCCGGTACTGAAGTGTATGTTGTTTACAATAATCTGATATTTGTTTTCTTGAAGCAAAAAGAACGGGACGGATGATATGCCGTTCAACCGGATTAATTCCGCTTATTCCACGAATGCCGGTGCCACGTGAAATGTTAATAAAAAAAGTTTCTATTGCATCATCCCTGTTATGTCCGATGGCTATATAATCATAATTTTTTTCATTTCTGATGTTTTCAAACCAATCATACCGTAATTCTCTTGCTGCCATTTGAATAGAGATATGGTGTTCGCGGGCATAGGTATGTGTGTCAAACGACATGCTATAAAAAGGAAAACCATAATGTTCTGCCAGTTGTTGAACAAATAATTCGTCCCTGGCCGATTCTTCACCCCTTAATTGAAAATTACAATGTGCAATTCCGCAGGACATTTGCAAGCGATAAAACAGGTCGGCCATGACGACTGAATCCACTCCTGCACTGACTGCCAGTAAGATGCTTGCATTTTTGTCTGTTTTCAGCGTATTATTGAGATAATGTTTAAATTCTTCAATCATGGTTTTCTGTTAAGTGTTTCAGTCATTGCTTTAGCTTTCAGCAGGCATTCTTTGTATTCATTTTCGGGAATTGAATTTGCAGTAATAGCTCCACCAACATGAAAAGATAAATAGTTATTTGCTTCATTGTATAAAAAACTTCTGATGACCACATTAAAGTCAAAGTCTTTTGCAGGAGTGAAATACCCGACTGTTCCTGAATACAGCCCTCTTTTGGATGATTCATACTGTTCAATCAATTCCATTGCTCTTACCTTTGGCGCTCCTGTCATAGACCCCATAGGAAAAGCATGTTTAATGATGTCTGCCGGGTGGTATTGTGGATCATGGACAGAAGAGACTGTTGAAATCATTTGGTGTACCTGTTTAAATGAATATATACCAAACAGCTCTTCTATTTTTACAGAACCTTTCCTGGCTGTTTTGGCCAGGTCGTTTCGCACCAGGTCAACAATCATTACATTTTCTGCCCGTTCTTTCGGGTCATTCAATAATTGTTGTTTTAATAATTCATCTTCTTTGGTTGTTTTTCCTCTTTTTATGGTGCCTTTAATGGGCTGAGAGATGATGTTTTCCCCCGTTTTTTTCATAAAACGTTCGGGACTTGCAGAAATAAGATGTTGTTGTTTCAATTTGTAATAACATGAAAAAGGAGCAGGGGAGATGTTTTTTAATGTTAAATACAGCCCATGTGGGTCTAATAACGCCGGTGTTGCATAAAACTCCTGGCAGAAATTCATTTCAAAGATGTCACCTCTATGGATGTGTTTAATGATTTGATTTACAGTGTCCAGGTATGCTGATCTGGTGAGTTTGGGTGTGGTTGATATATTTGGGGTATGGCCGGTTATGGGGGCTTTTTCATCCTGAATGGATGCATATAATTTTTCGATGCATTCTTCAGCTTGAGGGTCAGGATAATATTGAATTGTTATCATGCCGTCACGGATAAAAATGAGATAGCGCGGACAAAAAAAGTGCATCAGTGGCATATTGATATGATCAGGGTTTTTTGACGATAATTGTTCCGTCTCATTTTTTACGTCGTATGATATAAACCCCATTACCCAATCATCAGTATCGTCTAAATAAGATTTTAAAGAATTGAAATTAGTTTCCTGTAATGATGTTACAGGATCGGCTCCTATAAGGCATTCAAATGTGGTATAAGCAGATTTATATTGATGATTATCAAAGTATACCGCGACATCAAATACAGAAGCCCAATGAAGAACTTTTTCTTTGACACTGTTAATCTTTTGATTGATTGGAAATTGAAGTGTTTTTCGCATGGTCTGATCATTATACTGTACAAAGTTATTGATAATGATTAATTAATCAATCAAAAAGATAAAAATAAACATCTGAGTTTATGGACAGACACTAATTAGTGCCTGTCTATAAACTTGAGTGTTTGTTCTATAAAGTTCAAATTCGAGGCGTGTGAGGAATCTAAACCGGAGAATACTGGTGTATTTGAGGATTTGGATTCCGAGCAACAACGAAGAAGTTGGACTTTAGAGACAAACACTAATTATCTCTTCTGATTCTCGTATATGGCAGGGCTATTTGTTTTATTCCTTCCATTGCACGTTTTGAAATTTGAATTTTTATATGTTGAAATTTATTTTGGATTTTGAGCCTGGGATTTTGAACTTAATTTCCTTGTGCAATATCATAGATAGTTGTTTTTGGTTTACCATGTTAATATCCCACTTACCCGATTATGCAACATTCCCATTGACAGTGCTAACTTATTTGATTCGTTTCCAATACCAGGCAATAACAAAGTAGCGATTGACTGGTATAAAGAAAATCATACAGCACATTACAATAAAGCGCAAAACAAAACTTACTTATTTGAAAGAAAAGAACAAAGGCATACACCCCACTCCCTTCGGCATAAATTATTCAGGATTTTAGGATATTACAGGTTGGAAGATATTTACAAAGCCCAGCACAGGCAAATATTACAATCTATTGATTACAGCACTAAGACCCAACAGATGTATTTAGGGTATTTCATAAAATTTTTGCGTTATCATGATTATAAGCAACCTTCGTTTATATCAAATGAAGATATCAGGGATTATTTGGTATTGCACCGTGATAAATCCACCTCGCTTCAGGATAACATGATCAATTATCAAAGCAATGTCAAGCATAAGTTATTGATATCAATAGGGTATTGTGGAGGACTCAGGCGCA
>CAZJWE010000281.1:0-3788 GCA_964549265.1 uncultured Bacteroidales bacterium
TTATGAACGTGAACCAATGTTTATATAATAGTCATAAACAACATGTCGTTGTAGATGTGTTGTATGCAAGCCGAAAAACGACACAGCGATAATTTTACTGCAAAATGAAAGACAAAAAAGAAAATGCCAACGCACGAAAAAGCAAGAGTGTTTCAGCCCGTCCCACGACCGTCCCTTTGCTTCCACACACTTACTTTTTTTGCCGACGCACTATCTTTAATGATAATAAATTGGTAAATTGTAGACTTTAAAATTAAAAGATGCTCAAAGAATATCTAAATAATATACAAGATTCTATTAATCAAGGCGACGCAAGAGAAGAAAGCTATTATACACACCTTGATAGCTTGATTCGTAGCTTTGCAAATGAAAATAAAATCAAAAAAGTTGATATTACTATTTTACCGAAAAAGACTGAAGCTGGAAATCCTGATTTTCGTATTTGGGATGGAAACAATCATATAACAGGATATATTGAAGCAAAAGACCCTTCCGTAACAAATCTTGACCGGATTGAAGAAACAGAGCAATTAAAAAGATACCGTGGAACTTTTCCAAATGTGATTCTGACAAATTTTTATGAATTCAGGCTATATCGTGATAGTGAATTAATTAAAAAAGTATTTATTGGCAGGCCTGTTTTAGCAAAGAAACTTAAAACTGCCCCACCAGTTGAACATGAGGCAGAGTTTAATGATTTATTGAGTACATTTTTTTCTTTCTCGTTACCAATTGTTCGTAATGCAAAAACACTGGCTTTGGAATTAGCAAAGCGTACACGTTTTTTGCGCGATGAGGTCATTAGTATTGAAATCGCCGAAGAAGGAAGAAAAGGTAAAAAAGCGATTTTAGGATTTTACGAAGCTTTTAAAAAATATCTCATTGGCACATTAACCGAACAAACTTTTGCTGATTTATATTCCCAAACTATAACTTACGGGCTTTTTGCTGCACGTTCACGTTCAGATAATTCATTTAATCGTGAATTAGCATTTAAATATATCCCTAATACTATTGGAATTTTGCGCGATGTTTTTCGCTTTATATCTCTTGAAGAACCACCAAAACCTTTGCAAATAATCGTTGATGATATTGCTGAAGTGTTAAACGTAACTGATGTAAACAAAATATTACAGGATTATTATAAAGAAGGTAAAGGACAGGATCCAATAATACATTTCTATGAAACATTTCTTACCGCATATGACCCAACAATTAGGGATAAAAGGGGAGTATATTATACACCCGAACCTGTTGTTGGGTATATTGTTCGTTCAATAAACCAAATTTTAAAAACACATTTTGATATACCTGATGGTCTCGCTGGTGATAAAGTCACAGTACTTGACCCTGCTGGCGGAACACTAACATTTCCAGCCGAAGCTATTAAATTAGCTGTTAAAGAATTTACCGAAAAATATGGCACAGGTGGCAAAACAAAACTTATAAAGAACCAGATTCTTAAAAATTTCTATGCTTTTGAATTAATGATGGCTCCCTATGCAATTGGACACTTGAAAATGAGTTTTCTTTTTGAAGAATTAGGCTACAGGTTAGGAGATGATGTACGATTTAAGCTCTATTTAACAAACACTCTCGAAATGGAAGATTTGGAACAAATCCAAATTCCAGGTTTAAGCTCTCTAAGTGAAGAAAGCCATTTAGCGGGTAAGGTCAAGAAGGAACAACCTGTATTGGTTATTTTAGGAAATCCTCCATACAGCGGATTATCTTCAAATATTAATGACTGGACTGAAAAATTATTAAAACAAACTGTTGACGGAGCAACAAATTATTATGAAGTTGACGGTAAGCCTTTGGGTGAAAAAAAACTTTGGTTGCAAGATGATTATGTGAAATTTCTTCGGTTTGCTCAATGGAAAATTCATAAAGCAGGCTCAGGTGTCGTTGGTATGATTACAAACCACAGTTATTTGGATAATCCTACTTTCAGGGGTATGCGACAAAGCTTAATGAATACTTTTAATGAAATTTATATACTTGATTTACATGGAAACAGCCTTAGGAAAGAAACTTGCATTGATGGTAGTAAAGATGAAAATGTATTTGATATAAGGCAAGGCACTGCAATAGTCCTATTTATTAAACATAAGGATAAGAAAGAATGTAATATTTTTCATACTGACCAATATGGATTACGTGAAAAGAAATATGATTGGTTAGATTCTAATGATTTTAAACCGAACAACTATAAAATAATAAAACCAGAAAGTCCTTGGTATTTCTTTGTGCCAAGAGATACAGATAGCATTGCTAATTATCTTAAATGGAAACAGATTAATGAAATTTTCATTTCAAATACTGTTGGCTTTGTAACTGGTAGAGATTCAATGACAATTGCATTCAGTGAAAATGAAATTTGGACAAGAATTAATAATTTTGTTAGACTTGATACTGAATTAGCCAGACAAGCTTATAGCTTAGGTAAAGACAGCAGAGATTGGAAAGTAGAAAATGCCCAGAATGATATTAAAAAGACTGGAATTTCTAAAGAACTTATAAAGGAATTCCAATATCGACCATTTGATAAAAGGTACACTTATTATACAGGTAATTCTCGTGGTTTTTATAGCAGCCCTCAAAAAGCCACAATGCACAATATGTTATTTGAAAATATTGGAATAAACATTGTTAGACAGGTAAAAACGGGGGATTCATGGCAACATTGTTTTATATCAAATTCTATTTCCGAAAGTTGCTTTATCTCAAACAGGACAAGTGAAATTGGATACGTTTTTCCAATTTTTAAATACAAGGAAGAAAAATCAAAAAAAGGCCAAATTCAGTCTATGATTCTTTTTGAGCCCGAAGCCAAATACGACAGCAACGATAGAACACCAAATATCGATAATGATTTTTTTGAGAGTTTAAAGACAATTTACAAAAAGAAGCTCTTACCAGAAGAAATACTTTATTACATATATGCCGTTTTTTATAGCAATTATTATCGCGTAAAATATTCGGATTTTTTAAAAATTGATTTTCCCAGAGTTCCATTTACTGCTGATTCTAAAATATTCGGTCAAATGGCAGATTTAGGAAATCAATTGGTTGATTTACATTTATTGAATAGTAAGCAACTTGACAAACCAGTGTCAAAATATCAAGGTGATTCAGAGAATGACCGAATTGAAAAAGTGATATATGACGAAAAGGGACATAAAATATACATTAATAAAGACAAATACTTTGATAATGTATTACCTAAAATATGGAATTATCAAATTGGCGGGTATCAAGTTTTACAAAAATACCTAAAAGACAGAAAGGGCAAAGTTATGGATGATTCACGCTACTATTGCAGGATTATTACTGCTCTAAGTAAAACCATTGAACTTCAAAACCAAATTGATGAGATTTACTTAGAAGTAGAAAAAGATTTAATCGAATAATGATTTCCAAACACAAACCGTCCCTTCGCTGTCAGGCACATTGGCAAAACACACAAAGCCAACAATTCAACCAAATTTTGCCAAAGAGCCTTCCATCCCGTCCCGCCCAAACGCACGAACAGAGAATCATTGCAGTAAAATTGATAGATAATAATGATGATTTAAAACGGCCAGCATACAATATACAGGAATCTGAGCGGTCTGCAAGACCCAGCGAGGATTAGCTTCGCTGAGCTCGTCCTTCGTCCTCGGTTCTCCCGAAAAACGGGACAGGCAGTGTTGAAAAATCCATAGCAATATCTATGTACTTAGCGACCGTTTTTAACTCTTTCTGCAGGAGTTTCCTTTTCTTTTGGATCAGTTAATTGTTCGATG
>CAZJWE010000282.1:0-3775 GCA_964549265.1 uncultured Bacteroidales bacterium
GATGATTGCATCGAGATAACAGATACAATAACTGTACATAACAAAATGATTTTAGTTGGTGTTTTTATGATGAAAATTTTTTAAAGGTGTAACTCTATGTATTATTTTTATATTTATTGTAAATTGTAATAACCTTAAAAAATTAAAAAGAAATTTAAATTCTTTTATTATTCAATGTATAATGTAAAGAACAATTGCTACTTTCCCCTAACCACCACAAAATCCGCAGTCATATATTAATTAATAGGGGTTATAATCTTTATAAATGTAATAATAAGCCATTTTTTTAAAAAATGCAACTATTTTTTTATTTTATTGGGGCCTACTGTAATTTTTGTAAAAATAGTGTTTGTTTTAGAATTCAGAAGACAGAAAAAAAAGGTTCTACAATGAATTTAATGGTAATTTGCGATTTATTTATGGGGGGGTGAAAAATAGTTTATATGTGGTTGAAATATAGTTTAACGTAGTTTATGTATGGTAGGCATGATTTCACTCCCCTTCTTGCCTCCTCCCACTGCCTCCTACATTCCGGTTAAGGTATTAGTTTTGGGCATGATTACAACTTTTAACACATGCACCACTTAGCTTTGAGCTTTGAGCTTTTCTATTCAATTTTGCAGTAATAACAAAAATATTAGACAAAAATATTTTTATATTTGTTATTCCATCTTATAAAAAAATAAATGAATGGCACAAACATCAAGAATTGAAGTAGCATTAAAGCTAAGAGACCAGGGAATTCTGCCGATCTTTTATAATTCCGACCCGGATGTGTGTATAAACGTGGTTAAATCATGTTATGAAGGAGGAATCAGGGTTATTGAAATCACCAACAGGGGCGATTTTGCACATGAAACATTCAGGGAGGTTAATCAATACATCATTCAACACTTACCTGATATGATTCTCGGCGCCGGAACCATTGTTGATGCCGGCACTGCATCGCTGTACATCCAGCTGGGTGCCAATTTTATTGTATCTCCATATTTAAAAGAGGACATGGGCATAACATGCAACCGCAGAAAAATATTATGGATTCCAGGATGCAGTAGTTTAAATGATATCGCACAAGCCGAAGAGATGGGCGCTGAAATATGCAAAATATTTCCTGTTGATTCGCTTGGCGGCCCGGGTTTCATTAAAGACATCAAAGCACCCTGTCCGTGGACAAACATTCTGGCTACCGGTGGGATAAAATTATCAGAACAATCCATAAGCCAATGGTTAAAAGCCGGCGCATGGTGCCTGGGCATGGGCTCTCAATTAATGCCCAAAGAAGCCATTCAAAACAACCAATATGATATTATTCAAAACAATTGTGAGACCGCGCTGGCAATTGTTAATAAAATAAGGAATACCTGATTAAAACTTCACCCCAATCACCAATACATCATCAATTTGTTCTTCTTTCCCTTTCCATTTATTGAATGTATCTTCTAACATCTTTTGCTGTTCTTCCATTGGGTGAGCATAAATTGATTTTAATAAGTTTTTAAACCGTTGTGTACGGAATGTTTTTTTTGATTTTTCGCCAATTTGATCTATATAACCATCAGAAAACAAATATATGATATCTCCCTCTTTGACTTCAATCCGGTGAGTGGTGAAATTTGATTGCCTGTTAAAATTATATCCTACTGTTAATCTGTCTCCTTTATATGTTGTAAGCTTTGCATCTCTCATATGGTACAATGGCCGCCTTGCACCGGCATAATACAATAACGAATTTGCATGATTGTAAATACAAATCCCCATGTCTATTCCGTCTTTCACATTCTCTTTATGATCATTGAATGTCAATGTCCCTGCTATATAATTCGTCAATTCATTCAACACTTCATGGGGTTTGATTTCTTCATTGTATATAACGATTCTGTTAACGATTTCATTCAAAAAAGAAATGCCAAGCATGCTCATAAATGCCCCGGGAACACCGTGCCCTGTGCAATCTGCCGCAACCAGTATTGTCAATCCTCTTTTTTTGCTTATCCAGTAAAAATCACCACTCACAATATCGCGCGGTTTAAACAACAGGAATCCATCAAGAAAAACTTTACCTATAAACCGTTCTGTGGGCAATAATGCATTTTGTATTCGCTGTGCATATTCAATACTGTTGATAATCTCTTTTCTTTGCACTTCAAGTTTTTCTTTTTGATAATTCAGATAATCCCGTTGCAATATAATCTCCCTGTTTTGTATCTGTATCTTCTCAGTCCTCATCTGCACCCTTTCCTCAAGCTCTTTATTTATCTTCTCCATTAGTCTTCTAAAACGGTATATCACAGCAAAACAAAGCATAAGCACCTGTACGCCAAAGCCCAATTTAATACCATATTGGGTAATATCATTTTCAGGCAGTACCCCGGCATTTTTCATTACATATAATACAATTCCTGTTAGTAAAAAGATAAACGAAAGAAAAAAGAAAAAAGCTTCTATAAACATCTTTTTGAATGATAAACATGTTAAGGTGAAGATAAACACCACCAAGGCTACAGCACTGTAATTAACTACCCTTACAATATATGCATAAAACGGATAATTTGTAAAGGATAAAATAAATAAAACACCCCAAAAACCTGCAAACAGATAAATGCATTTATTAATAACAGGGAAGTATTTTGATATATTTAAATAATCTTTTGTAAAAGCCAATAAACTAATTGCTGCTAATATAACAAATACTACAGATGAATGATTTGCCCACCAGGACATATTTCGCCAGAATAATTTATATGACCATCCATCAGTGTTAAATAAAAAAAGCGATAAAAACAAAGTGAAAAAGCAAAAAAACAAGTACGTTTTGTCTCTGTTGGTAATAAAAAGAAATAAACCAAAAATCAAGGCAAAAAACAAAAATCCGTAATAGAAAAAGTTAATTGAAACTACCTTTTGGTCATCTATAAAATAAGCATTATCAGTAGATACAATAAGAGGCCCTTTAATTGTTTCGCCATTATTAAAAATCCGGATGTAAATAGTTGCTGCATCATGAGGCTTTAAATTCACAGGATATAAAAAATTCCTGTTGTTAAATTTCCTGGTTTCAAAGGAATAACATTCACCTGCTTTATAATGGTCAATAATCTTATTATTTTTTACAGTATAAAAATGCACATAATTCAATAAAGGATATTTATATGCCAGAATGAGCTTTTTATTAACATCTGATTTATTTACCAGTTTTATTCTAAACCAGTATACAAAAGAACTGAACCCTAAATTAAAATTGTTTTTTTGTAATATTGAAAACTTGGTATTTGAATGATCTAAAACATCATAAATATTCAGTTTCCTGTTTTGTGTTTTGAAATATTCAATTTTATGATCATACGATATTATGCCATTGGTTTTACCATTTATTACAACTTCACTTGCATTCATGGTATAAAATGACAAACAACATACTATACTTAATATTAACTTATCCATATGTTCCAGCTTAGACGCAGATTAATGTTTAGTTTTTGACTTGAATTCATACTAATTTGATCCGACATTTCCCAAAGACACATATCTATTTATAAATGAACTTAATAATAACTCATTTATGCTTTGACATGTACCTTTTTGTAAAAAGGTTATGATTCTTTATTACGACAAAGGATATTTGAGAGTTTCCTGTTTGCTTTATTATTTTCATTTTTTTAATAATAAATTATTAACAATAGTGAAGATTCAGGATGTTCAAACCGGTTTTATTTAAATTCTTGGTTCTACCACGAATTTAATGGTAACTTGCAATTTGTTTATATATAGTTGAGTG
>CAZJWE010000283.1:0-1079 GCA_964549265.1 uncultured Bacteroidales bacterium
TAATCTTTTTTGATTTCTTTTGCATTGAATACACCTATACGTTATTTGAATATGAGAAGATCTAGTTATAAAACAATCACCACCACAATATATACATTTAGTCATTTTATCACCATAAAAAATAAAATAAAATAAAAATTAATAAGATCTGTTAATCCTACCCCCATAAATTAAGAAACGTCTTAGTTTTTGTTCAGCTTGTGTTTTAATTCTGCTAATCGTAGGTTGTGACGTTTTAGTTTTAAGAGCAATCTGATTTAAATTTAGTCCCTCTTGGATTAAATATAAAACTGTATATTCTCTTATATCTATATTAGTCATAGCTCGATTATCACGTTTCTTAATTGGTGCAAAATAACTAAATTCTTTTTGTTTATTTATCATTTTTATTCTAGTACAATTAATGTATATGTACTGTTAAGACCCTCTCCAGTTTTCTTAACCTTAACTTTTGAAATCTTAGGGTTCTCCTCAAGATAAAGTTTAAGATCTTTTATCACTGTCTTAGGAATTCTATATTTAACCCCGTCAATTTCACTTTCAAAAACTGTAAAAGTTTTCCCAGTACTGTCAGTATACTCATTCTCAACAACATCAACGTCTACTGAGAAACTATCTAATTTGTCGATTGTCTCAGTTGTTGGTGCTACATATTCTTTTGCTACTTCGTTTAGTTTTGTCATTTTTTGTTTACCTTTGTAAGATCATCTTATGCGATCTTATCAAAAAATCTAGCAGATATAAAAAGAAATAATTCGGGGTCGAATTAGAAGAGATTAATTTTATATCTGTTTCTAGTTTTTGTCACCCCCTTTTGAAAATTAAAAAATAAAATAAAATAAATTATACACCGAATAGATTATATTTCGATGATAATTGAATATAACAAGCTCCACAAACTAACTTATTATGATACTCATTAGCTCCTCTATAATCCGTTTTTATTATTGAATAATCAAAATAAAACAATTGTAGAGGAGGTTTTGATTTATTACATTTAAGACATTCTTTCATTGTTCCACCTTATTATATAGCTCATCTTTCATTAATAATTCAATCATTATTTTTTCATCATCAAG
>CAZJWE010000283.1:1179-3754 GCA_964549265.1 uncultured Bacteroidales bacterium
CAAAAGTAAATTCTAAAAATTCTCCGTCTTGATTTATTTGTACGTTTTGCATTTTTATTCAACCCCATTATATTTTTTAAATATTCATTTATGAATATTCTAAGTATAGTGAATATTCACTCCTTTATAAAGTTATCGGTTTTGAATAAATCTCGCTCTCAATATTAAAATCACTCTCCCATACTCTTTTATTATCTTCAAGATTTATTCTTTTTGCTATTTGAATAATTTCATTAGGGATAAATCCACGTCGGAGAGCTTCCCTTAATTTACAAAACTTATCATAACAAAACACAAGATCTTTAATTTTTAACCCCCTTAAAACTTCGTTATAATGTACTTTCGTACCAACTCCTTTTAATTTGCAATATTCATTATTTTTGTGATCCTTAAAAATATAAAACTTAGGTCTTACTATAAAACCCTCTTTAATTGTCATTTCTAGTTTTAACTCTCCTAATTGATCGCCAGTTTTCATTTCACGTTTACATACTATTGAGTCAGTATCTACATATGCCGGTTTTGATTCTTTAATTAGATCGTATAAGTGTAGACGTGCATAAGCAGTTATGTATAAACTCCATTCAGGAAAACAAAAAACGGGGGGTTTTGAATCTTGCACAATTCTAAAAAAATCAGTGTTACCGATCTTGTCGAGACTTGTTGCATTATTAATTATTTTATTTGTTAACATACAACCGTTAATTATATTATCTCTATTCGTGAATTGCTGACTAAATTTACCATAGCAAGAATTTAATAAAAGTTTTACTAGAAGTTCGAGAGGGTTTTTTTCTTTTTTATATTTTAATCGTTGATTGTAAAGATCATTTGAAAAATCTTTTAATGGTGATACAGTTTTTTTAAAGTATATGTTTCTATAAATATATAATATTGTATAACCCTCTGCAATAGCTCGTCTTAATTCTACGTTTGAATAATACCCCGAAAAAACCCCTGTCGGAAATATTAATTTTTTATTGTGTCTGACTGGAAGAAGTGGGTATTGAATATTATACGGACAATGTATTCTAACGTGAGCAATACCTTCATATTTCATAATATAATTAATATTATTAATACTATTCTTTCTTATTGTGTTAGGATCAGGTAGTGGTTTTCTCATCATAGTTGGATATAATGAGTTTACGTCATAATAATTGTAATCTTTAATTTTGCCTTTAATAAATGTTTCAGTCCTACCCCCATAATATGCCTTAAATAATTCTTTAAGTGTTTCTTCGTCGTGGTTATAAAAATTTTGTTTTAAATATTTATTTCTGAATAAACTTATACTTGTACTAGCTACTGTAATTTTGGGAGACGCTCCTAGTTTATAGAACCCTTCAAACATAAATTTTAAAGCTTTATACGAAATTTCAGAATCTCTTATATTATATGTTACCAGTTCTTCTTGCTCTTCTTTTGTCATTGGTTGTTTACCTAATGCATGAGGTTTTTTTAATTTTGGCACTCCTAATATTTTCCCCCATTTCTCGACACCAAAACGTACATAATTCATCGTATCAATAAACTGGATAGAACTAGCTTTATTCTTTTTAACACCGTCTTTATAATAAGTACTTTTTTTATGAAATTCACAATTACCAATAAAAGATTTAGCAGAAAGTAAATCAGATCCTCTCATAATAAAATTAAAATTTTCAATTTCTTTTTTATTATAAAATGTACCCCAAAAATCAAAACTTAAATTTGTAGCGACGACGTAAGAATTTTTATATTTATTAGTTTTAAACTCATTAATTAAATCTTGTTTATTGTAAAATACTTTAATATATGGTTTATCTTTATATCCCTCTCGTTTGAGATCTTCTGAATATATACTTGCACAATAAAATTTTTTATTGTCGTCGTAAGTTTCAATATCAAACCCAAAGATCTTCTTTTTATTTAATCTTCTCTTAGTAGGACTTAGGCATACCATATTATAGACTCGTTCTTAATATATAATTTATCAGCGAATTTATCTAAATCGTTTGTATCGTAACCAAAACCTAGAGTGTTACTAATTCTTGACTGTGTCAAATAAATAGCTTCTTCTCTTGCTTTCTCGACGGGAAAAGATTTATCTTTTAATTCTGATCTAGCATCTAATCTAAACCATCTATCTTTATATCTAAATTCGATCTCGACATAATACTGATACCTTGAAGAACTAACTTTTTTTAGTGCAGATTCACGAGTAAAAACTCCTTTATTCCCCTCTTTTCTTATGTTAGCTGAATATTCGGCAACGTTACGCAAACCCTCTCTTGTAATTCCACGAGTAAAAGAACCAGTTTTCTTATATCTTATTTTATATTCTTCCAATCTACCTTTATGATATTTAACTTTATCAATAATTCGGTTTGTTTTTGGATTTCTCACGACGATAAAACGTTTATTATTGATGTTTTCAACTTTAGGCTTAGCAAATCTGTCTAAATTAGTTTGATTATCTTTATCTCTGTCCATAATTCCTTATAAGATCTTTGAATTTATAAAGTTCTATATGATTTTATTATCTTTTAGTGAAATAGCTGTTATAGGATATAAGATCTATTAAAAGTTTTAA
>CAZJWE010000284.1:0-3724 GCA_964549265.1 uncultured Bacteroidales bacterium
CAGCCGGGCACCCATCCGGTGAAGACAGCGTAAAAAAATATGTAGTCCCCGTAAGAAAAAAGTAAAAAGGAAAGCCAGCATACACATTCGTTTGCACAGAACAAAAAACAAAATACCGTCCGATTTATAATTCAATTATAAATTAGCCGCAATAACTGTATGTATTTAAACAGAATTATAGAAAAAGATAACCAACTATATCCGGTAGAAATTAAAAAAAGTGCCATGGTAAAAAGAAATTGGATAAAAAAATTTAATGTCATGAAAAAATTTACAAATGATCATTTTATCGGAGGTATTATTTGTTTAAGTGAACAGATTGTACCAATTGATGATAATATCTATGCTTATCCTGTAAGTGTTATTTAGAAGCAAGAAGCAAGAAGATTTAGGACGATTGAAGCATTTGGGATGTAGGAAGCAGGCGATAGGCAGAGGGCAGAATTCAGAATATAGAATACAGAAGCAAGACATTTTTAAACGTGCTGAACAACAACGAACTAAACTTAATTAACTTAATCAACTCACTCAACTTAACAACCTACAAACCTACAAACATAAATGAAAAACAAAAAAATCTACGTCACCCAACCTTCTTTGCCTGATCTGGATGAGTTTATTCCTTATCTCGAAGATATATGGCAAAGCAAGTGGCTGACTAACAATGCCAAATACCATCAGCAGCTTGAAAAAGAGATGGCGGAATTTTTGGGGGTGAAACATGTAGCCTTGTTTGCCAATGGCACTTTAGCGCTTGTCACTGCTTTGCAGGCTCTGCGCATCACGGGCGAAGTGATCACCACACCGTTTAGTTTTGTAGCTTCAACACACGCATTGTGGTGGAATAACATACAGCCTGTTTTTGTTGATATCGAACCGGAATATTGTAACCTGGACCCTGAAAAAATTGAAGCTGCCATCACACCCAAGACAACAGCCATACTACCCGTGCAAGTTTATGGCAATCCATGTAACATGGAGCGGATACAACAAATCGCGGATGTTTATGGCTTGAAGATAATCTATGATGCAGCACATGCTTTTGGAAACAAAGTAGATGGTACTTCCATTAACAATTTCGGGGATTTGTCAATACTGAGTTTTCATGCCACGAAGCCATACAACACTATGGAGGGTGGCGCTATTGTGTGTCATGATGAAAAAACAAAACAGCGTATTGATTATTTAAAGAATTTTGGTTTTGCGGATGAGACCACCGTGATGGCGCCCGGCATTAATTCTAAGATGAATGAGATGCAAGCCGCGCTGGGGCTGTTGCAGTTAAAAAAACATCATGAAAATATTGTAAACCGAAAAAAAATCGCACAAATATACAACGAGGCATTAAGCAAAAAAGAAGGCATCAGGGTTTTGCCTGTAAATGAAAAGGCAGAAAACTTTAATTATGCATATTACCCTGTTTTTATAGATGAAAAAAAGTTTGGCAAAAGCCGTGATGCATTGTATGAACAACTGAAAAAAGAAAATATCTATGCCAGGAGGTATTTTTATCCGTTGATCAGCCAGTTCCCTGCATACAGGGGGCTTGCGTCAGCAAAACCCGGAAATTTGCCAGTGGCAGAAAGCATGAGTGAAAAGGTATTGTGTTTGCCAGTTTATGCAGATTTGGATGCGGAAGATGTGGAGCGGATTGTAAGTTTATTATGATATAGAAAAACAGACCACAGATAACGCAGATTAAGCAGATGATCACAGATAAATATTATCAGCGTAAATCAGTCAGATCAGCGTCATCAGCGTTCAAGAATAAGGAACACAGATGACACAGATTGGGCAGATGGCCACTGATAAATTAAAATAAACCTGCGATTATCCGTTAAATCAGTGTCATCAGCGTTCTAAAAAAAAGAAAATGATGTCGTACCTTCATCAGGATATAACAGAAAAAATAATACAATCTTTTTATCAGGTTTATAATACTTTAGGATATGGATTTCTGGAAAAAGTTTATCAAAAAGCTTTATTGATAGAATTGAAAAAATCAGGATTAACCTGTAATGAAGAATATCCTGTGAAAGTATATTATGATGAGATACAGGTTGGTGATTACAGAGCTGATATCATCGTCGAAAACAAAGTAATTATTGAAAACAAAGCATCAGAAGCACTTTATGAAGAGCATGAATTTCAACTTATTAATTATTTAAAAGCTACAGAAATTGAAATAGGCCTGCTGCTAAACTTCGGCAAAAAACCAGAATTCAAACGAAAAATCTACACGAACAAAGAATAGAACACGGATCCGTTAAATATAGAACGCGTTCCAAATATAATCAGCGTTCCATTAACCCGCATTGCAATAAAACCCAGGGTTCCAATCCAATAAAAAACCTGATTCCACGTTTATATAATTAGCTTTTATTCTCCTTAAAAAATAGTTGCCATGAGTTATAAACTAACAATAAATATCCCGGAAGATGCATTCTCTGTTTTGAGAACAAACCCTGATGAATTTGCCAGAGAATTATTATTTGCAGCCCTTACCCAATGGTATGAAGAAGGTAAAATATCTCAATCCAAAGCTACAGAAATTGCAGGTATTTCAAGAGCAAAATTTATAGAAATCCTGAGAGATCATGGAGTATCACCTTTTCAGGTTTCAAAGGAAGAACTCAAAAAAGAAACTGAGCTCTTAAACAACAACAAATCATAAAGTTTTTTAAATGAAGATTGTGACCAATGCTTCAGAATATTTACACAAACTAAAACAGCTTGGTTATAGGATTGATGATGATACATTTCAATATGCTCTTTACCTGGCAAATGAATAAAACACTTATTTAACGGTGTAGTTCAAATATAGCAAAATCCTGAAAATCATATAACAAAATAGAACGCGAATGACGCGGATAATACGGATAAAAAAAATATAATACTGACTTGACGAAGCGACAGAACGAAAATGAAGAAATCCCCGCTAAAAGCCAAAAGCCACCAATAAAAAATCCGCGTTAAACTTGTCCGGCAACTGACGGATCCGCGTTCCAATAAGCACACAAAACAATATTAACCATCAACTCGTTTAATAAAATGCCTATATTTATAAATTGATTTATGCTTTAAATTGAAAAACATAAGAAACAACACATGAATTCTAAAAACAAGAAAATATTAACTGAACTTAAAACCAATCTATTTTCTTTATTAGGAAAAGAGCTCAATGAAATAATACTGTTCGGTTCACACGCACATAATAAAGCAACAAAAGACTCTGATGTTGATATTTTAATAATTCTTAAAAAACAATATGATTGGAAAAAGAAAAGAATGATCAGAGACATTTGCTATGAAACCGGATTAAAGTATGGTGTTTTAATTGATTCAAAAATTATTTCCATTTACGAACTAAATTATTCTCCCAAAGGAATGCACCCTTTGTATAGAGATGCTATTGAAAAAGGAATTCATGCATGAGCAGTTCATATAATAAGGAAGATTTGATAAAGTATCGAATTGAACAAGCAGAAAAAACAATTCAGGAGATATCATTATTAATTACCAAAGAAGAAGTAGAAGAAATGCATAATGAAATGAAGGTTTTATTGAACGGCGCGGCAGCAAAAAAACAGGAGGCTATTTCTTAAAAAGAGGACAATGAATCGCTCAAAATCAATAAAAGACTTTTCACCAAGTCCCGCAGAGTACTCTGCGGACCTGTCTGCCGATTTATCTGCCGTAGGCTTAAAGCCGTAGGTAGAAGCAT
>CAZJWE010000285.1:0-3697 GCA_964549265.1 uncultured Bacteroidales bacterium
AACACTTTTTTACAAAACCGGTGATTAAAACACGATTTTCAAGATGGGTCCCGGTGAATCATAACAAACACAATATCTATTATCTGCATGTTGTAAATGCACCAACACAGGTTTTTACGACACAAAACATTGATATTTCAAAAACTAAACATTACCATGCTTATTTCAACCCGGGTTTTTTCCCCGGGTTTAAATTGGCTTATTTATTGATTGTAATCATTTTTTGTATATATTTCTATTATATACTCAGAGAAGAAATTTACCTTTATTTCATTGTATACATTTTTTGTCACGCAGTATATTTTGTTTCCAATGACAATATATTGGGAATACACATCTTGTCTGGTTATTATGAATTAAACTATTTATTGCGGGCCATTCAACCCCTGGGCATTTTCTTTTATATTGTCTTTGTTTTTAAAGCTTTAAAAGTAAAAAAAAAGAGTGTAGGATTATTCAGAAAGTTCATCGGATTATATCTCATTGTTTCACTTGCCTGGGAAGCTGTTGTTGTTGTATTGGCTTTTGTGTCATATTATCATTTCACCTCTGTTCTTTATCCTACAAACCAGGTCCAGGCAATTGGCGGCTTAATCATTGTTTTTTCCTTTGCTCATAAATACAAAGGAATTGAAAAATATTACCTGGCAGGTGTTATCATCTTATCAATTTGTGCATTTACAAGTACGCTTCAGTCTTTATACACCTTTTCATCGAATTGGATATTTGAAATAGGTGTTATGTTGGAAGTATTATTGTTTTCATTTGGCCTGTATTATCAAACCCGCCTGTTATTAAAAGAAAAAGCAAAGATTGAAGCATTGAATCTTCAATTGTCAGAAAGTATTAGACGAAAAGAAAAAGAAATCATTGCACATTCTATCCAACTGGCAAAAAATAAAGATACACAAGAAAAAATAAGTTCTCAATTGGCACAAATGAAAAAGAACGGGGAAGTAAGCAACTCGCGCTTAAATGAATTATTAACTTCCTTTGATAAGGTGTCCAACCATAAACACTGGGATGAGTTTCAATTTCTGTTCAACCAGCTACACGATGGGTTTTTCAATAAATTGGCCAATAAATATCCTAAACTCTCCAATGCTGAAGTGAGGATCTGTTGCTTTCTGAAAATGGGGATGACCTCCAAAGAAATTGCAGCCTTTACAAACCAAACCATAAAAAGTGTTGAGGTGGCCCGTTCCAGGATCCGAAAAAAATTATCCCTACAACAAAAAGAATCTCTTACAAACAGATTACAATTAATATAATTGAAAATGACCTTAATAGTATCCGGATATAGATTTTTGCATTGCTTCACTTCAATATTTTCAAGTGATTTCTGCCATACAATTAAATCTTTAAGCTTTTCGACTTTTTATTATTCATCTGTTTATTTTTTGATTTTTAATGGTTAGATGGAGCTTACCATGATAAAATAAATTTTCTCATAACCATGTAATTTGAAAGCTTTGCTTTCAAATTACAATGTTTTTCATTAATTTTACATTTATGGATTACATTAACAGAAATAAAGAACCTGATCTTTTAAGAAGCATGGAAAATTATCCTGTTTCAGCCATAATAGGTGCCAGGCAAACAGGGAAATCAACCCTTGCAAAATTTCTGATGGAGAAAAAGAAAACATATGTTTACCTTGACCTTGAAGATCCTGATGATTTGTCGAAATTGCAAAATCCAAAAGATTATCTTAAATTACACAGGGATAAAACGATATGTATTGATGAAATTCAAAGAAAAAATGAGCTTTTCCCAATTATTCGCAGTTTAGTAGACAAAAATAAAAAACCCGGCCAATTTCTCATCCTCGGTTCAGCTTCTCCGGAATTGCTAAGACAATCATCTGAATCGCTTGCCGGCAGAATAGATTATCACGAGCTGTCTCCCTTCTTAATGAATGAACTGAACGATCAAACAGGCTTGACTGATTATATGAACAGGGGCGGTTTCCCCAAAAGTATGTTAGCTAAAAATGATACGATTAGCTTTGATTGGAGGTTTAACTTTATACAAACATTCCTGGAGCGTGATGTTAGAAACTTTGGATTTAACATCCCTCCTGAAAACCTGAAAAGGTTATGGAAGATGCTTGCCCACCTAAACGGACAACTTCTCAATTATTCTCAGCTCGGTAATTCTTTAGGTGTAAGCCATACAACAATAAAGAGTTATATAGATGTTTTGGAGAAAACATACATGCTCAGGATATTAAAGCCCTATAGTGAAAATCTGAAAAAACGGCTTATTAAAAGCCCTAAAGTATATATTAAAGACCCGGGGATACTCAACACATTATTAAACCTTCATACATTTGAAGATGTTATTTCACATCCTGTATACGGAAGCATTTGGGAAACAATTGTAATTGAACATATTATCCAAAACACGAACTATTGGGAGCCTCATTTTTACCGGACATCAAACGGAAACGAAATAGACCTGATTTTAGAAAAAGGACAACATAAAATAGCGATTGAATGCAAAAATACTTCATCACCTAAAGTAACACAGGGTTTATATTCTGCATTGGCAGAACTAAAAATAAATAAGGCGTTTGTTGTTGCTCCTGTTAATGAAAAATATCCATTAAAAAATGATGTATGGGTAATCCCTCTTGATGATCTTATAAATGAATTAACCTGAAAAATTCTCCACAAAACGATAGGAATTAACATAAAAAACTATTAATAAACCTTTTGGCTTACTGCAATCCATTTTTTTACCCAAATTGGGGGTAATACCTGCCATTATCTTTGCAAAATTACAATATCAAATGATTTATATTCATAGTATGCGATGGCATCGTATACTAAAGCTAAAAAATATACGATATATGCAGATAATTTATTTACAATGCCTGATCAACATACCTCACCGTAGTATGCATGTAGTCTTTAGACCAGCATATATTTCTCCACCCGATCCGGTAACTGTCAATTTTGAACTCTTGGGATACCTGATCCATTTGAAAAAACGAGGCCGGGGCGATCATTGTTAACACATTACGGGTTTTAATTGTTTTTTCTGCATGGTAATGCCCACAAAACACAAAAAACTCCTTTTGATCAAAACTATTGAGTAATTGCTCAAACTCATCTTTGTTTTCCAATGCAAAATTTTCTTCCATGTATTGAATTCCGGTATAAACAGGAGGATGGTGCATGAAAATTAAACACTGATGCCATGAAGCCGCTTCTACTTCCCGTTTGAACCATTTCAATTGGTTCTCAGACAATACTCCGTCTGATGTGTCCAGAAAAAAGACTTTGCCAATGGGAAAATCAACAGTATAATATATTTCACCTTGTTGAAAATAAAGAGGCGGCCCATTAAATACAGCTTTCAATACATCTTTTTTATCATGATTCCCGGGTATAATATAATAGGGCTTTGCCAATTGGTCAAGGTATTGTTTTAACCACGAATATATTTCCCGTTGCCCGTCTCTAAAACAAATGTCTCCTGTAATGACAATGTAGTCGTATGTTGCCTGTTCTGATACAAGAGCATTGAAAATACTCACAAAATTTTTCCTTACATCTACATCGTATGCACTTTCACCTTTCATTGTAATATGAAGATCTGATAACTGTGCTATTCTCGTTTCATTCATATGTTTATTTTTATTCACTTCGTTCATGAGATCGCTTCGCTAAGTTCAAAGGTCATATGGAGC
>CAZJWE010000286.1:0-3653 GCA_964549265.1 uncultured Bacteroidales bacterium
GCAAAAATTTTTAATTTTAATGACCCAGATAAAGAAATAGTTCTTAATGAATATGATTGTAGTTTTCATACAGGTGACTTTAATGGGGATGGCAAAGTTGATATACTGGCAATAGATGAAACCAGTGATGGAGGAACAACTTATATTTACGACTACAATGGAAATGTAATATATGAAAATAACGGATGGCCTACTAAATGGCACTTTGTAAGAACCGGGAATTTTAATGGAGATGAGTATACAGATATTATAACATATAGTGATGGTTTCGGTTGGGGCATAAATTTAAATAAAGGTAATGGTTCTTTTCGCTGGCCTACTTATACATTAACATCTCACCCCTCTAATGGTAGGCATCCCGATACTGATGAGCATTACAATGTTATAATTGGGGATTTTAATGGAGATGGACTGGATGATATTTCTGAAATGTATTTTGAAGACGTAGTTTATAAAATATGTAGGTCGAAAACATATTTTAATATTTTTAATTCAACAGTAAATAATGGTGATGATGAATTTTACTTTGAAACAATTATGGCGACTCCATATTATTTTGATGACGATGATAAAAAGTCACATTTATCTTATTGCTATAATAGTAATTTGAAATTATGTGGGAGTGATTATAATGGTGATGGCAAGAATGATATAGTCCATATTCCTGTTGGAGCAGCATCCGTTGATAATATACAAATAAGTTTTATTTTCCCTGACGAACAAAAAAATCTTGTTCAAAAAATAACAGACGGCAAGGATCACTATATTGATATCTCTTACAAAACCCTGACCCCTGAAAGAGGATTTTATGAAAAAACAGATGACCCCCATGAAGACATTGCTGCCTTAGCCGGCCCTCTGTTTGTTGTAGACCAGGTGAAATCTCCAAATGGCCTTTTTGGAAGAATAAATACAAATACAGTAGATTATGCTTATAAAGGCGGCAAACTCCATTTAAGAGGTAAAGGGTTTTTAGGATTCAGCGAGGTTTCGGCAAAAAATACTGTAACAGGACGGAGGGTTACACAGGAATATGAAACCCTGAAACCGGGAGATAAATATTTCCATACAGCGTTAAAAAAAACAAAGACATTTAAAAAATTTAATTTCTTTAGGAGCCGTTTAATTGCCAGCCAGACGTTTACAAACCAAATCCGCACATATACAGACAGCAAAAGGTATTTTCCTTTTGTAAGTAGTTCCGTGAATACAAATCATTTACAAAAAACCTCTCATACCACAACAAACAGATATGATGATTATGGTAATATAAGATACAGTGAAAAAGATTTTGGACACGGTATTAAACATTACACTCAAAACCTCTCGTTTACAAACAATGGCTCTTATATCCCCTATAAACCGACCAGGGTGAGAAAAATCTATGACCATCCGAATCATGCTTCTTCTTTTTTTGTTATCACAGATTTCTCTTTTAATGCCAATGGCAACCTCACCTCCAAAACAAAAAATGCGCACACTGATGACAAAATAGTAACAACCCATTTTGAAAATTATGATAAATTTGGTAATTTTAGGAGAAAAAGAGTGGTGCCGTATAACATGCCTGAAAAAACAACAACATACGAATACGATTACAATGGCCGGTTTGTCAATAAACAAACCAATGAGATGGGAACCGCTGAATACACATACAACCATGCCACGGGCAACATCCTTACCAAAACAGGGATTACCGGCTTAAAAACCACCCATGAGTATGACTCCTGGGGACAGCGCACCAAAACCACCCTACCCGACGGACAGGAAATACAATCCACGACCCAATGGTATACCGGAACCAATGTTCCTAATGTAGTGTATTATAAACTCGTGGAACAGGATGGCTCACCATACCAAAAAACATATTACGACCTGTTGGGCAGGACCATTCGGGATGAAACAGTGGGATATGGCAACAGGATTAACTACACACACACTACTTACAACGTTAAAGGCCAGGTACAGGAAAAAACCGCGTCCCTGTCTGGCGGGCAGGTAACCCAAACAACATCATACACCTATAAAAAAGATGGCAGGCTCTTAACCACGACTCTGCCCACCGGAAAAACCATCACCTACGACTATCCTGCCAACAACACACAATATGCTGTTAAGAAAACAATTGACCTGGGCGCTGAAACAAGAGAATACACTAAAGTGTACGATGCTGCCGGAAATCTTGTAAAAGTAACAGACCCGGGCGGTGAAATCCGATACATTTACCATGCAAACGGACAGGTGAAAAAAATTACTCTGGCAAACAGCGAAATCATCATGGAATATGATGATGCAGGCAATCAGACCTACCTAAACGACCCCGATGCCGGGCGCATGGAGTACGACTACAATGCCCTGGGCGGCCTCACATACCAAAAAGACAACAAAGGCAATGAATTCTGGTTGTTTTATGATGACTTATGGCGCCTCGACAAAAAAACAACAGACCAGGCAGGAAATAACATTATGGCAGACTACACGTACGTGCCTTCAGGCAATGGCATTGGCCAGGTGCAGCAGGTCAGTGGAAAACATTCTCATGTTACCCGGCAATATGAATACGACAGCTACCACCGCACCAAAAAAACAATCGAAACCATTGAAGGACAAACATTCACTCAAGAATATTATTATGACGAATATGGCAATATAAGACAAACAGACTATTCCGGAGGGCTCACTGTAACAAGAGATTACAATGACTTAGGATTCCTGAATACTGTACATGCCAATGACGAACGGGTGTGGGAACGTATAGGCCTGTCAGCCAAAGAAGACAAATATTTCCTTGGCAACAATATCCTTACTACCAATACGTATGATGATTATGGCTTCCCGGATGTATTTGAAGCTGAAAATACGTCATTTGATTATGATTTTAATATCAGAACCGGTAATTTACATTCCAGAACCGAACAAAACGGCATCACCGAAACATTTGCATATGATAATTTTGACCGCCTGACAGGCGTCAAACACAATAGCACAAATGTCCTTTCCATGCAATACAACCGGCAGGACAACCATAACATGAACAACAAAGACGACATGGGCGATGTGTTCAATTACACCCGGCAGAGCAATGCAGGTGTTCATGCACTCACCTCTATTGAAGGGCTTACACCGCAGGCAGAAAACCTGCCAGAGCAGGACATCACATATACTGTATTCAACAAGGTAGACCAGATCAGCGAACAGGCCAATAACAAACACATGTACTTCACTTACGGGCCTGAGCAAAACCGCAAGAAAGTACAATACGTGCACAACCATTGGGTGTATGACCGCTATTATTCAGGTAATTGTGAGAAAACAATCCGATATGGCGAGGAACAAACCGTGTATTACATCTCCGGTGGCAGCGGCCTGGCAGCAGCCTGGGTAAAAGAAGACGATGAAGCAGCCTTGTATTGCATCCATACCGACCATTTGGGCAGCATCCGTGCCATCACAGACCAGAGCCGGAACATTGTGGCCCGCTACAGCTTTGATGCCTGGGGCAACCACCGCGATCCCGGCACATGGCAATTAACAGATACCCCCGACGAATCATTCACAGCCCGCGGCTTCACAGGCCACGAACACATCAGCGAATTCGGCCTCATCAACATGAACGGCCGCGTGTACGACCCCACCACAGGCCAGTTCCTCAG
>CAZJWE010000287.1:0-3637 GCA_964549265.1 uncultured Bacteroidales bacterium
TAACGAAGTTAGCGGACATGATGGAACAAACACTAATTAATATGTAATATTATTAAAAAATACAATAATACCATTAATAATTTTGCTCTTTTATTGCAAATTGTGATTGTTCTGCAAAACATACCGGGCATTTTTTAGGGGCCCTGTCGCCTTCATGAACATGTCCGCATACCCAGCATTTCCATTGGGACTTTGTGTCTTTGTTGAATACTTTATTATTTTTTATATTCTCCAAAAGTTTTAAATACCTGGCTTCATGTTGTTTTTCAACATTTGCAATCACACGAAATGTAATGGCAACATCTTTAAATCCTTCTTTTTCTGCTGTTTCAGCAAATGAAGGATAAAGGTCGGTATGTTCATGATTTTCACCGGCAGCCGCTTCTTTGAGGTTTTCATCGGTTGTCCCTACTTTTCCTGCCGGATAATCAGCAGTAATTTCAAGATCACCGCCTTCTAAAAAGCTAAAAAACCGTTCAGCATGAGCTTTTTCATTCCACGCTGTCTCTCTAAAATAAGCTGCTATTTGCTGGTAGCCTTCTTTTTCTGCCTGTTCGGCAAAAAAGGTATAGCGCATCCTTGCCTGTGATTCACCGGCAAAGGACTTCAACAAATTTTTTTCTGTTTGTGTTCCTTTGACTGACATTTATTAAAATGGTTTAAATTAATTATTCTTTGTTTGTCCAATGCCCGTGAATATTGCAATATTCTCTTGCATACACATCTGTAGCATCGGTTTTAAAAACCGCTTCAGGAGGGTTTTCAGGAGATAAAAATTGAGTAAGCACCTGGTCCCCGGCAATCAATTCAATCCATTCGATGTAATGTTCCGAAGTCATCGGGTGAGCCACTTCTCCTACTATCACTTTATATCCGCCGTCAATTTTTTCAATGACAGGGACATGCTTTTCTGTAGCAGCATCCTGATTATTTTCTTCTTTTAGCTCCATCTTTTGTCCGCAGCACGTAAGGTCTTTGGCTCCTTCATGATAAACTTCTACAATGTTGCCGCATACATTGCATTTGTATATTTCTAATCTGTTTGTTTTTGCCATTTTTATAATATTTTTTAATATGAATAAATGTATTACAATGATTTATGACAGAACCACCAGTCAAAACAATCAAATTCTTCTTTTCGTTTTTTCGCTGTATTCACATCCTTTGCAGGAGGAATGATTACCTTATCTTTAATAATTTCATTTTCAGGCCAATTTGCAGGTGTTGCCACTCCTTCTTTATCTGATATTTGCAATGCTTTGACTGAACGGATGATCTCACTGATATTGCGTCCGATTTCTTGTGGATAATAGAGGATCAGGCGAATAATGCCTTTGTCATCCACGATGAACACTGCTCTTACAGTATTACTTCCTTTCCCGGGATGTACCATACCCAATGTGTGGGAAACTTCCCCGGAAGCATCAGCAATGATCGGAAATGGAATAGGGGTGTCTAAATTTTCTTCGATCCATTCTTCCCATTTAATATGGGCATATACCTGGTCAATAGATAAACCGATCAATTCGGTATTGAGTTCATCAAAAGTTGCTTTATTTTTGGCAAATGAAACAAATTCTGTTGTGCAAACCGGGGTAAAATCACCCGGATGGCTGAACAAAACAAACCACTTGCCTTTATAATCCTGGGGCAAATTCTTGACACCATGTGTGGTGCTTACTGATAGCTGGGGAAATTCATCCCCTATTAATGGGAATTTTTTTGTTTCTTCCATGAGGTTAATATTTAATTTTGGTGAGTTATTGTAATTTTTTTTTATTCAGCAGCTTTGGTTTCATCAACAAATTGACGTTGTTGAAGCTCTTTATCTATCATTAATAATCCCTGGCCTTTTCCATCAATAAATTTAAGCTTTTGTATGATGGCATCTGCATTGGCTTCTTCTTCAACCTGCTCTGCAACATACCATTGCAGCATGTTTTCAGTTGCATAGTCCTGTTCATCTTTCGCCAATTTCACAAGGTTGTTAATCAGGCCGGTGACTTTTTGCTCATGTTCATAAACTTCTTCCATTACAGTCATAGGGTTTTCCCATTCTGTTTGAGGGCCTTCTATTGGTTTTAATTCAACCCTTCCTCCACGTTCGTTGATATAATCAAAAAACTTCATGGCATGTGTCATCTCTTCCTGTGCCTGGATGCGCATCCAGTTAGCAAAGCCGCTGAGATTTTGTTCTTCGAAATATGCACACATGGCCAGATATAAATATGCAGAATACATCTCAGCATTGATCTGTTCATTAATCGCTGATTCAATTTTTTTGTTGATCATTGTTTAGCCTCCTATTTGATTTTAATATTAGTAGATTTATATTACAAAAAGTGTTCCATTTATTATTTTTCAATACTAAATTATTATTAATATTTGCATTCATTGCAAACTCCTTTTATATAAAGATGGCAAGAATGCACCTCATGTATATCCGGTAATTGAGATAAAATATCTGAAAAACATACAAACATATCTTCAATCTTACCGCATTTAATGCATTGAAAATGAGCATGTTCTTCTGTATTAGGATCGCAATGCATTTCCTTCTCATCAATATTCAATAACAATACCAGCCCCTTTTCAGAAAATAATTTACACAATTTATATTTTTTTTCTAATGGAAAGACGACTCATACTCAAAGCAAGAAGAAGCTGGAGGTGAAAGCTTAAAACAAACATGGTTTATGAATTCAGGGCACACTCTCACCCAAACTATATTCTCAACTTCTCAATAACTTAATCGGTAATACACTTATTTTAGTGGTTAAACAAAACAGTTAAATATTTACATTATACAAAACACTGTTTAAATTGCAGGTTATCATTAAATTCTTGGCAGCACCACTTAATCAACTCAACAATATTCATATTATCTCAAGCATAACAATATCAGCATACATGACAAACAAGGGCCTACCATTGATCATAATGGACTTTAGCTTCATCATAGCGGGAGCGTGGTTCTTTTGATTCACCGGGATATCCAATGGCAATGCAGGAAACAGGAATAATGTATTCGGGTAGGTTGAACAGGTTTTTAAGATGCATTACCCTGTCATCTCTGGGATGAACACCCAGCCAGCAGGCGCCTAAGCCGGTTGCATGAACTGCAAGGAGGATGTTTTCAATAGCAGCAGTGCAATCCTGCAGCATATAACTTAATTGATGATCGTGTGCCTGGTTGATGTCGCCGCAAACAACAATACCTAATGGAGCATTGGCAAGCATTTTTCCATTGGGCAATCCATTGCTGATGTTCACAAGAATCTTTTTATCTTTCACCACAATAAAATGCCACGGGTCTTTTGCCACAGCAGATGGAGCTGCCATGGCTGCTTCCAATATGATCTGAATTTTTGAGTTTTCTATTTCTTTTGGCTGATATTCCCGGATGCTCCTCCGTTGAAAAATTAAATCTGTCTGGTCTTTGCGTAGCTCCATAGTCTCCAATTTTTGAAAGTTTTTATATGCTTTAAAAAAGTTAGTTTGTTTATCTATGCAAAATTAAAAATATTATGTTATTAAATTGATCAATTAATTATTAGGGTACTACCCTTATTTTAGTGGTTAAATATTTATGAGTTCAGTATAAAAAGTATAAAGTTTTAAAGTTTAAAGTATTATT
>CAZJWE010000288.1:0-3571 GCA_964549265.1 uncultured Bacteroidales bacterium
AAAATTTTCATTGTCTATGAAAAATTCTGAAAATTTTGATGCAAAGGAATTATTATAAGTCCCCTTAATATCCTTTATCAACAGCATTTTTTAAGTCAACCTGAAATCTGCTTACGCACATACTTATATTTTTTCACTTACCTCTTGCTCTCACTTCAAACTCTAAACTGTCTCGTGGGCCCACCTGGACTCGAACCAGGGACCACCTGATTATGAGTCAGGTGCTCTAACCAACTGAGCTATGGGCCCTATGAGGGTGAATTTTATAAAGGGTGCAAAAATATAAAATTGTTAGATATTATGCAATTTTTTTTAAGGTTTCCTTTAATTTTTAGGTTCTACCACGAATTTAATGGTAACTTGCAATTTGTTTATATGTGGTTGAAATATTGTTTAACGTAGTTTATATGTTGTGTTGGAAATACAGTTAGCTGTTAGCTCATAAATTAAAAACAAGTCAAACAACATTTAAACTACATTTAAACAGTATTTTAGGTCTTATAAAAACATTCAACCACTAAAATAAGGGTAGTACCCATTTTTATTAATACCACCCAAAGGAGTCAGAAGATAAAATACACGGTCAGAATGCAAAAGTGGGTATGCTGGATACTATCTTTCTTTTCTTTTAAATAGCTGACTGATGCTGTCCTGTGTCGCTTCACAAACTCCTTTTTCAGTAATCAGACCAGTCACCAGTCTGGCCGGTGTTACATCAAATGCATAATTAGCACACGGTGTTGTTTCAGGCGTGAGCCTCACTGTTTCAATGCGCCCATTAGCAAACCCTTTGATGTATTTCACTTCTTCTTCATCCCGTTCTTCTATTACGATTTCGTCTAATCCGTTGGAGATATTCCAGTCAATTGTGGAAGAAGGCAGTGCAACATAAAAGGGGATGTTATTGTCGAAAGCAGCCAGGGCTTTTAAGTAAGTGCCTATTTTATTGCATACATCTCCATTGGCAGTGGTTCTGTCGCTGCCGGTAATCACGAGGTCAACCATTCCATGCTGCATCAGGTGCCCGCCTGTATTATCACAAATAACAGCGTGAGAGACACCCTGCTCTGTGAGTTCAAATGCAGTGAGGCTTGCTCCCTGGTTTCGGGGCCTGGTTTCATCCACCCATACATGAATGGGGATGTTTTGTTCATACGCTTCATAAATAGGCGCTGTTGCTGTGCCATAATCAACACACGCAAGCCATCCGGCATTGCAATGGGTTAATATGTTTACAGGTTTTCCTTTTTTTTGTTCACTAATGTTTTTAATAATATCAACACCATGCTCACCAATCCTTTTACACGAAACTATCTCCTGTTTTTTTAATTGATTTGCTACTTCTAATGTTGTTTTAATAAGTTCGTTTTTGGTACTGATTTGGTTTATTGCATTCAATTGAAGCGATATGGCATAGCTCAGGTTGACTGCGGTGGGCCGGGCATTATTCAAATAGTTGGCCATGTCGTGCATGTATTCTGATATACCTTGATCCGGTGCATTCAAGGCAGCAATATACATTCCATACGCAGCAGTAACACCAATTAATGGAGCGCCTCTGACATGCATATCTTTGATTGCAGTAAAAACGTCTTCAACAGACGTAAGCTCTTCCACTTCAAATAAAAAAGGGAGCTTTCGTTGATCAATAATTTCTACCTTTACGCCATTCTCATGCAACCAAATGGTATGGTAATGTTTGTTTTTAATGTTCATCCGTTAAATATGGTTTATCAAGTTCATATAGTTTTTAAAGCGAATCTGAGTTTAGGTAGATGCGCTTGTTTAATAATTTGAAGAGCGTTTCATACACACACAAATCACACACTCAATTAACAATTAACAATTAACAATTAACAATTAATAATTAATAATTAATAATTAATAATTAATAATTAATAATTAATAATTAATTGAATAAGTGTTAAAAATACAAATTATGAACGATTGAACATACATTTTTGAAAATAATTCTTTATATTTGAGATTAGCCAGAAAAGCTGAAAAATTACAGGTACTGTAACCTTTCACTATTAAAATCAGTATATTAAATTGTGTTTGGATATTCATGTTCGTTTACTTCGTTATGTTTAACCCCAACATTGTTCATTTACATGTGAACTGTGCTTTTGGGAGTTACGCAAGCCTTGTTATCGAACATGATGAATCAGGCATTTTAATTTATAGACAATTCAATTTTACAAATTAAAATCTTTAAACTATGAAGAATAAAATTATTTATGGGACGCTTTTTTTGTTTTTAGCATTGATTATATGGTCATGTAATCAGTCAACAAATCCTGAAATTGGATTATTAATGGGTGATCTGGAACGTGAAAGGTGGAAAAAAGATACGACATATTTTGTTAAAGCTGCTCAACAAATAGACATGAAAGTCTATGTTCGGAATGCTCAAAATAGTCAGGAAAACCAAATTAAACAAGCAGAAGAATTGATTGAAAAAGGTGTAGATGTACTGGTTGTAGTGCCGGTTGATCAAAATCTGTCATCAAAGATTGTAGAGTTGGCACATCAAAATAACATAAAAGTTATTGCATACGACCGTCTTATAAAAGGGTGTGAAGTTGATTATTATGTTAGTTTTGACAATGTAATGGTAGGGGAAAAACAAGCTGAGTATTTAACAAAATTGAAGCCTCAGGGTAATTATGTACTCATCGAAGGGCCTACCACAGATAATAATTCGATTATGTTGCGGCTGGGTCAAATGAATGTGTTGTCTCCGTATATGCAAAAAGGAGATATTCAGATTATTTATGATCAATTTGCCAAATCATGGGATAAAGAAGCAGGAGAAGAAGAAATGAGAAAATGCCTGCGGGAATATGGGTCTAAGATTGACGCTGTAATTGCCGGGAATGATGCTTTGGCAGAAGGTATAGCAAAAGTAATTGAGCAACACGGCATTGAACAAGATGTGCTGTTAGCAGGACAGGATGCTGAATTGGATGCCTGCCAACGCATTGTGAAAGGAACCCAAACCATGACAATATACAAACCTGTAAGAAATCTTGCAGAAGTAGCAGTAAAATTAGCAGATAAATTTGCAAACAATAAAGACATACAGTCCATCAATAAACAAACAATTTTCAATGATAGCATTATGGTACCAACTATTTTGGTAGAACCGGTTACTGTAAACCGCCAAAATATTAAAATGACGGTGGTAGCAAGCGGGTTCCAGGAAGGAAGCGAAGTGTTTACCGAGTAATTAGTGTTTGTTCTATCATGTCCGCTAACTTCGTTACGTTTGCCCCAAAATTGCTCATTTACTTCAGTAAACTGCGTCTTTTGGGGCTGCGCAAGCCTCGTTATCGAACATTATGGTCCAACACTATGTAGAGTCTGTCTCTTATGTAACTACTTTTCCAAAGTTCAATTTATTTCTGTTGCAACGAAAACACTAAAATTATGGTACTACCCTTATTTCAGTGGTTAAATATTTACATTATACAAAGTCACTGTTTATATATAGTTGTAAATGTGGTTGAAAATTAGTTTATATGTGGTTCAATATAAAATTAATCGTTTTGAAAGAACACAACATATA
>CAZJWE010000289.1:0-3544 GCA_964549265.1 uncultured Bacteroidales bacterium
CCAAAATGTTTGTGTTATATTTTTGTCATGGGTTTGTGATGTTGTGTTGAATTATTGAATACCCATGAGCTTTTGCAGTACTTTGCTTTGAGCTCTGTTACATTGTCTTATGCAGCCATCAATACATCACCGCCCAACAGCATAAAGCCGTCATTGCGAGGGCTTTGCCCGAAGCAATCTTTTGGATAAAGCACAAATGCTAATAAGTTGATTGGGTGAATGGATGAGGAGTGTGGATGCCCACTTTTCCAAAGTTAGAAATTTGTAAAAAATGATGATAAAATCTTTTAATTTCAATTTTTTACATACAAAAAAAAAGAGAAATTCGTTGGAGAAAGTTTAAACCCTTTTAAATGTTATCTTTTTAGGGTTGAATTTTTTTTAATGAGAGACTATAAACACTAATAAGGCTACTCCATAATAATCTTAAACAAGGGTTTATATCCTTTTACTTCTCCGGATGGATTGTATGTTTCGTAACCCAAAATAACAGAATGAATCTTTTTATACATTGTTCCTGTTGAAAAATCATAATACCAGTCTTCCATGAACTGCATTTTTCCTATATTTTCTCTTTTATATTCTTCATCGGTCTCAATTGCTTTCACCTCTTCAACAGATAAACGTGTATTGGAACTAAAATCATATACTTTAAATGTGCTGTTATAAATATTTTTAAATAATTTATTAAGAAATACTTTTTTATTTAATCCTTTCAGGCATTCTTTTTTCCATTGATTCACGGGTTCAGTATTTTTTATAATCACATCATAGATGATTGAATCAGCAAATAAATATGTTCCTTTCATGCTGTCTGAAATCTGCCCTGTCTCCTGAGCAGATACCTTATGTAAAGGCCGGCCTTGTTCTTTTTTTGTTTTTTCTTTCTTTGCTTCTTCTTTACATGCAGTAAATGCAATAAGTAAAGAAAGCGATATACATCCTAAAATTGTTTTTTTCATATTTTTCATATTTTAAATTTAAAATTATTTGAGTAAGCAAATTTAGAGGAAAAATGTTTTTAGAATTTTAGAAAAATGTTCAACATACACTTCACACTTATCACACATCCCCCTTCTGACCTCTGATTTCTGACTGCTCCTCCCATCTTACCTTTTAAAACTAAGTTTGTGCCCTCTATATTGTTTATTTATGACTCCCTTGTTATACACCAAACACCCGTTTATAAAAGTGCTTTTTATAGAAGAATGAAAACGGGTTCCTTCAAAAGGAGACCAATTGCATTTATAAAGAATAGTATCCTTATTTACGGTCCAATGATGATTCAGGTCAACAATGACCAAATCCGCAAAATAGCCTTTACGGATGTATCCCCTGTTTTTTATGTTTAAAATATCAGCAGGCGCATGACACATTTTTCGGACAATTTTTTCAAGAGAAAAAACACCTTGAAAATAATATTCAACCATAGCATTCAGGCTATGCTGAATCAGTGGCATTCCGGAAGGGGCCTCCATATAATTGGCCTGTTTTTCTTCATAAAGGTGGGGGGCATGGTCCGTCGCAATCAAATCAATGCAATCATTTTGAACAGCATCTAATAAAGCTTTCTGGTCGGCAGTGCGTTTAATTGAAGGATTGACCTTTATGAGGTTGCCTGATTTTTTATAATGATGTTCATTAAATGATAAATGTCCTGTACATGCTTCAGCAGATAAATATTTATTGGTTGATTTTTCTTTTTGAATCAGACTACATTCTTCTTTGGTTGTAACATGCAATAAGTGCAGCTGAGCCTGATATTTGCCAGCCATTTTAATCGCATATTCAGATGCTTTCAGACATGCTTCCCTGCTTCTTATATTCATATGCTCAAATGCCGGAATTATTCCCTGATATTTCGTAGAAATCGTCTCAATATTGTTTTGTATAATGGCATTGTCTTCTGCATGCACCATAACCGGAACATTTGTTTTTTGTAATAACATTTCAAATACCTGCTTGTCATCCAATAAAAGGTTTCCTGTAGAAGCACCTAAAAAGACTTTGACTCCTGGAATATCGCATGGGTTTATTTGTAATATCCATTCGATATTATGATTTGTGGCGCCGGGATAAAATGCATAATTGGTAATTGATGTTTCAGAGGCGCGTTGATATTTTTGGGATAATAATTCTTCGGATATAGTGGATGGTTTGGTGTTGGGCATTTCGCAAATGGATGTAACGCCCCCGACTGCGGCTGCGGAAGATTCTGTTGCCATATCCCCTTTATGGGTTAATCCGGGCTCACGAAAATGCACGTGCATGTCAATAATACCAGGGAGTACATAATTTTCATTCCCTTCGATAATTTGAATGCCGTTGGGTAAATTGATGGAAGCACCCTCGGAAACTATTTCTGAAATGTATCCGTTCTCAATCAACAGGCTTCCTTTAAAGCACATTCCCTCATTGACAATATTTATATTTTGGATGAACCAATTATTCACACCGTTTATTTTAGTTTTTAATGTTCATAAATTATGTATTGAATGCTGTAAAAATAATAAAGAGTGCTCAACACACTTCACTCGTAGCACACACCCTTCTTCTGAATTCTGAATTCTGACTCCTGTATTCATTTCATATGTTTATAATTTGATTTTCAAAGGTCATATGGAGCTCGCCATGAGTTTAATTCATTGACTTTGAGTAATCTAATTAGATTTGCAATAATCATGCGGGTGTGTGTCAAAAAATTTGTCATGGCTCGGGTCATCATTATCTTGTATACTTTTTAAATAAGCTTCGAAATCTCATATTAATTACACCAAATAATGCCTCATTAAAGATTCCTTCACTCATTTTAGACTCTCCTTGTTTACGGTCAGTAAAAATTATGGGGACTTCAACGATATTGAATCCGAGTTTCCATGCTGTATATTTCATTTCTATCTGAAAAGCATACCCTTTGAATCTGATTTTATCTAAATTAATAGACTCCAATACGTTTCGTGAATAACATTTAAAGCCTGCTGTGGTATCTTTGATGCTCATGCCTGTTATAAACCGCACATAAATAGAAGCAAAATATGACATGAGTACCCGTCCCATCGGCCAGTTAACCACATTAACCCCGGATTTATAGCGTGATCCTATTGCTAGATCTGCTCCTTTATCCACACATGCATCGTATAATCTTGGCAAATCATCCGGATTATGTGAAAAATCAGCGTCCATCTCAAAAATATACTGATACCCATGTTCAAGTGCCCATTTAAATCCTCTTATATATGCTGTCCCAAGTCCTTGTTTTCCTTCCCTTTCGATCAAATGAAGTTTTTCAGGATAATTGTTTTGTATGGATTTAACAATAGCTGCTGTTCCGTCCGGTGAGTTATCGTCAATTACCAATACATGGAACCCGCCTGTTAAGGAAAAGATTTTTTCAATAATGCCTTGAATATTCAGGCTTTCATTATACGTTGGTATTACAACAATACGTTCTTTCAAAATGTATGATTTTTATGATTTTTTCGTTGCTTTTAGTTTGTTGACTATAATAAATGTATAAAAATAAATGAATATTTTTAATTTTAAA
>CAZJWE010000290.1:0-3541 GCA_964549265.1 uncultured Bacteroidales bacterium
GAGTTTAATCTATTGATTTTGTGCAACATAATCAAGTCCTAAATAATCATGCTCGTGTGTGTCAAAAAATTTGTCATGGCTCGGTTCATATAATTTGCCATAAGAAGTACAATAGTCCTGTGATTTTAAGCGAAACAAATAAAGAGCTATTGGCTTACATGGGATCAATAATTAAAGATAATAATTCAATACCAATATTGATAACTAATTTAACCTGCCCTTTCAGGGCGTATTTAGGTTCTGATGTTATGTCCCGAGGCGTTGCCATCGGGTTGAAATAATTAGGGCTTTCAGCCCATAAAATATATCATAACCACCCTAATTTTACTTTGTTCCACAATAACACCAACTGACTGTCATACAAAGAGCCACAAAGAAGGCTCCACAATGCTTCACAAATAAAATATTATTGGTTTTACTGCATATTTTGTGGAAGCCATATCCTGAGTATTCAGAATTCTAAAACAAACACTATTTCCACAAAAATTGCAGTAGTACCATTAAACAATTTCACCCGCGCCTTCAAAATAATCTTTAGCCAACCATTATCACTCGATAATAGCCGCGAACCCTCCGCCTTTTACCATTCTTATATCAAGCGTGGTTTTGTTTGAAACCTGTTTGGTAAGTTTTTCGAAATCCTCGGCAAAACGATCTGCATTTATACCGTCTTTCATAATGGTTGCAGAATGCTCTCCTTTATCAAGAAAATTCAGGGCGATGGTAAATTCCCTGGGTGTTTCATTGGTTATCCCGCCAATATACCATTTGTTGCCTTTTTTTCTGGCCACAATAAGGTATTCGCCAACTTTGGCTTCCAATACTTTTATGTCGTCCCATGTAACGGGAATCCGTGAAATAAATTCCGTGGTTTCCGGTTCCCTTTCGTAGTTACTGGGGCTGTCGGCAAACATTTGTATGCCGCTTTCATAAAGTATAAACAAAGCTACCTGGTGACAGCGTGTGCCCTGGCTTACCGGCCTTTCAAAAACCGGGTGGTTATCGGGCCGGTGATGGTTGCGCATGGCACCGGGGGTGTAGTCCATAGGGCCATTGAACATTCGGATAAACGGGATTGTGGCATTGTGTTTTGGGGTAATGTCTTTCGACCATTTACAGTATTCTAAACCTTTCACCCCTTCATACGACATAATATTCGGGTATTTCCTTCGCATACCCGTTGGTTTGAACGATCCATGATAATCTACCAATAGTTGGCGAGTATAACATTCTTGCGCTACTTTTTCATAAAAGTCAACCATCCATACATCATCCCTGTCCATAAAGTCAACTTTTATACCTTTAATGCCCCATTCTTTAAATTTGTCCAAAACTCCCCAGTTTTTTTGCAGGGCAATCCAGGTAGTCCAAAGGATGATGGCTACGTCTTTCTGTTGGCCATAAGCAATTAACTCTTTAAGGTCGAGGTTTGGATTTGGTTTTGTAAGGTCTGTGGTGGATATGCTCCACCCTTCGTCCAGAATAATGTATTCCAACCCATTTTTGGCGGCAAAATCAATGTAATATTTCCAGGTTTGGGTGTTCAGCCCTGTTTTAAAATCCACACCGTACAGGTTCATGGCATTCCACCAGTCCCAGGATACACGGCCGGGTTTAATCCAACCGGTATTCTTATTTTCATTTTCGCGTGAAAGCAGATACACCATTTCATTGGTAAGCAATTGCCCATCGTTTTCAGCCAGGGCATAAATACGCCAGGGAAAGGATCTGTTACCATTGGTTTTTACCAGAAATTTAGACCTTTTTGAAATTTTGCTGTGCCTGTCGGAGGTGTATTCCCATTTTAATGCTTCAGATGGAAAAATGGTTTCTAATTCATTATTTGCATCCCCTTTTTTAAAATACATGTGCGGGTAATTATAAATATCGGTTTCGGTTACCAATAGTTTGCTGCCGTTTTCAGTTTCCATTAACACAGGCATAAAAGTCAATACTGAATCGGGGAAAGCTGAAACCGTGTTTTCTTTATACAACACTTCATAATTGCCATGAAAATCTTTTACGGGCGATACCCACATGTTGAAATCATTGGCAAATGTAATGTCAGCTTTCTCGTTCACCTCTACTTCTTTGTCCATCTCCGTAATATACCGATAGGCAAAGCCATTGTTGTAAGCCCTGAATTCCACTGTAAAACCTTTGTCGAAAACTAATTTCAATTGATTGTATTGGTCCAGTATTTTGCTGTGCTTATAAGCTATAACCGGTTTCACCGTGTTATCCTCTTGCGTTTCGGTTACTTTAGGCGAACCCTGTTGGTACAATTCCCGGTTATTGAACAGCAAGTTTAAATCCGTTTTTTCTACCCATTTGTTGCCATTTTGTTCCAGCGAAAAACTTAGTGTTTCTCCGGCATTTATCCGTGCTTTTATACTTTTGTCCGGCGAATTTAATTGGTATTGCCCAAAGCTGAATATGGCAATTGATAACAAGCTGGTTATTAGTTTGATTTTTTTCATTTTTTCATTTTTTCATTTTTCAATTCGTGCAGCATAAAACTATTGATGTATGCTTCGTTTTTTTCTTCATGCATATTTTCATTAAAATCTTCATATTTCACTTTTAGTGTCTGTTTTCCTTCAGAAAGCTCCAGAACTAAATATGGCGATTCTTCCCAGTTGCTTCCTTCGTTGGAATTGATCGGGAGCACCAATGCACCCTGATATACATTGTTTATATACACAGAACGGACAGCACAGGAAATACCACTCTGATAACTCCCTTCGTTAATATAATGGCAGGATAAAAGATACCTTCCTTTTTGCGGAACATTAATTCTATACTCATGCCGTGTCGTTGAATCCGGAAGGATGTGGATACATTGCTCTCCTTTGATAGTGGTTGCCTTGGCGGTTTTGGCATTTTCGGCCTCAACTGTTATGGTAGCATCAGGCTCTGTTAATACGGGTTCTGAAAGAAAAGATTCAACACCATTTTCATCAACAGAAGCTACCTGGAATTTGGTATATGTATCATACTGTTCCTGAATGAGAAATTTTGTGGCAATTGTTTTGTTATGCTGTTTGCCATTCCTGAAAACTAAGTATTCCCGGGCATTTTCAATAGGACCCCACTGTATTTTATCGCCATTCATTTTTATTTCGGGAGTTTCCGGGGCATAATAATTATCAACAAGATTGATTTCCCGGATTTTTGCATCATTATTTGCCAGGGTAATGTGAATATCATGCTCTCCTTTTAAGGAAGAAGGGATTTTTGCACCTTCCAGGTTATTCCCGTCAAGGGTAATACTGGTAATTTGATTGCCGTGGCCTTCTATGGTGATATTCAATATCGAATTCCTGTACTTTAGGTTGGTCAGGCTTTTAGTGCCTTTGAATTTTTTTGGCACAAAGGGTTTGAATTCCAGGTAACCGGGATGATAATTGAGCCCAAAAAACAGCTTGTAAACAATGCTTAAATTACCTGCCACGCTCCACAATTGCCTGTTTGAATTAATAAATGTACCGAATGCATCGCCTGAATTTGCCACAAAGTTTTCTTTGTTTGTAAGAAACAA
>CAZJWE010000291.1:0-3530 GCA_964549265.1 uncultured Bacteroidales bacterium
GACTTTGAGCAAACCAAGTAGCTTCTTAATAATCATGCTCGTGTGTGTCAAAAAAATTGTCATGGCTCGGTTCATATGTTAACTTTTATCCTTTACCAAATGATGTAAATCTATGCATACATCATGAAATTCCTGCAAATAAGAAGCAATACAATGTGCCATATATACAGAACGGTGCTGTCCTCCGGTGCATCCGAAATGCACAGTTAAATCCGTATATCCTTTTTTCTTGTATGAAAGAATCGTTTGATCAATCATTCTTTTTACTTCATCTTTAAAACGAAGGACTTCTTCTTTTGATTCAAGAAAGTCAATTACTTTTTTGTCAGTACCATAATAAGGTTTGTACTCCTCTTGCAAACCAGGATTAGGCAATAATCTACAATCAAAAACAAAACCACCTCCATTGCCGGTCAGATCAATCGGAATGCCATTCCTGTATGAAAAACTATTAATATGTATAGTCAATGATTCGCTTTTCTTCCCTAATCGCTTAAGATAATCGGATCCTGTCATTCCCATTAATACGTTCTTCAACTCTGGAATATCCAAAAATATTTTTTCATGATTCAATAACCAGCCCAGATTATTCAACCCATACGGTATGCTCTCAATAAACAACGATTTTTGCTCATACAACCCTCTGTAACCATAGGCTCCAAATGCTTGCAGGAGTCTGGCTAAAACGCATAAATAATAATTCCGAATAAACATGTCCCTGTCAATTTTCATGTAGTGTTCCAACTCATTCATATAAAAGTCAAGTAATTTTCCCTTTATATCAAAAGGTAAATTGGTTTTTGATTCAAAAAGAAGAGATGCCAAATCATATTGAAGTGGCCCTTTTCTCCCACCCTGATAATCAATAAAACAAAAGGATCCATTTTGAATCATAATATTTCTTGACTGGAAATCCCTGTACATAAAAAAATTCCGATCAATCATCTCAAGAGCATCTGCTAAAACCTTAAAATCTTTTTCTAACCGTGATTCATCAAAACGAATATGAGCCAATTTCAAAAAATTATATTTAAAATAATTTAAATCCCACATAACCGACTGCCTGTCAAATTCCTTTCTCGGATAACACCAATCATAATTAAATTCTTTACCGGCTACAATTTGAAATTTTGGCAATTCTTTCAATATATTTACATACAAGTGAAAAATTTCCTGAAAATCACCCTTTTGTTTTAATTCCAACACCTTGTCAAACACACTTTGATTTCCCATGTCCTGAATAATATAAATATCATGATCAAGGTCTTTTGCATAAATCTCAGGTACAGGCAATCCTTTCTCCAAAAAAAATCCTGTGAACAGGATAAATGCCCTGGTTTCATGTTTATTGGCATGATGCACTCCAATGGCCTGTTTGGATGCACTATAAATCCGGTAATAGGCCCTTGACGAACCTGACTGTGGTAATGGAGAAATAGCTGAAATGTCTTCGTTAGACCATTCTTTATAAAGACTATTAAATAATGTATATAATTGTTTTTTCAAAATAATTTAAATTTAATTAAATTAAATGCGTGTAATTCATGTTTATTTTATAATTTTATCTGCAATGATAACAATTAATTGTTAAAATATCAATGAGGCTTGAGCTATTTGACTCCGGGAATTTAAATTTTGTAGAATTTAATACAACCGGTGATAAAGAGAACTTTGTAAGGTGTGATGAAGAATCGAAATATTTAGATACAGAAGTATTTAATATATTTATTGATTGTTTTGAAAAAAGCAATCCATTATACGATTATATTCAACCTACCCTTTATGGGACAAGGAAAATAATCCCCCTATTAAATGAATTAAAAAAGAAAGAAGAAACATTATCTGCCATAAAAACAGAACATCAATTTTCTAATTATATAAATAGTGAATTTTGGGGGAAGGACTTCATTGAAAAAACAAAAAAAGAATACAAAAAAAAAGATTGGAATTATTATTTAAAAGCATTGAATCAAATCAACCTTGATCTGATTCAACTTGTAGAACTGTGTATTAATGAAGAACGTGTACTTTGGGTAATTGGAGCCTAAAAAAAATTGAATATGAGTCTGATTAAATCAATTTCAGGAATTAGAGGTACGATAGGAGGAACAGAAGGCAATGGATTAACTCCCTTAGACATTGTCAAATATACAAGTGCATTCGGAACCTTGATAAAAAAGAAAAAGCTATCTCATGAACATACGATGATCATTGGAAAAGATGCCCGTATTTCCGGTGACATGGTTACCGAGGCTGTAAGCTGCTCATTAACTGCTATGGGATTTGATGTTATAGACATTGGCCTGGCCACAACGCCAACGGTTGAAATAGCTGTAAAAGAATTCAATGCATCAGGTGGTGTAATCATCACAGCAAGTCATAACCCCATTGAATGGAATGCACTAAAACTTTTGAATCATAAAGGAGAGTTTATATCTGCTAAAGAAGGTGAAAAATTATTGAGTATTGCAGAAAATGGGGCATTCATTTATGAAACAGTCAATCAATTGGGTTCCAGATCAAAATACAATGATTTTGATGACCGGCATATCGCTAAAATTTTGGATCTTGAATTGGTGGATGTAACCGCTATACAAAACAAAAACCTCAAGATCGCTGTAGATGGCATCAACTCTGTAGGGGGGATTGCCGTACCAAAACTTTTAAGTGCTCTTGGAGTAAATCATATTTACACAATAAATTGCACCCCAGACGGTAAATTTGCTCATAACCCCGAACCCTTACCATCCCATTTAACAGAAATCTCAACCCTCGTTAAAACAAAAAAAGCTGATTTAGGAATCGTTGTAGACCCTGATGTAGACAGACTGGCTATTATCAATGAAGACGGAACCATGTTCGGTGAAGAATACACCCTGGTTGCCGTAGCTGATTATATATTATCACACAATAAAGGTGCTGCTGTTTCTAACCTGTCATCAACCCAGGCCTTAAGTGACATTGCAACAAAACACGGTTGCGAATATTTTGCATCTGCTGTGGGTGAAGTAAATGTGGTTGAAAAAATGAAAAAAGCACAAGCCGTTATTGGAGGTGAAGGCAATGGAGGTGTAATATATCCTGAATTTCATTATGGGCGGGATGCTTTGGTTGGAATTGCACTGTTTCTTTCATCACTGGTTAAATCCGGAAAAAAATGTTCCGAATTGCAACAAACATTTCCTCAATATGCAATGACAAAAAATAAAATTCCGCTCTCACCCGAAGTGAATATTGATCTCATATTTCAACAAATAAAAGATTTATACAAATCGAATAAGATCAATGACGAAGACGGAGTAAAAATAATTTTTAACAAAGAATGGGCTCACTTAAGAAAATCAAACACAGAACCCATTATCAGGATATATACCGAAAGTAATACCCCGGAAAATGCAGAATTGTTAGCTCAAAAAATCATCACTGACATTAAAAAACTTAGCAGTTAACTACACCTTTTATTTAGGTACTACAATTATTTTAGTGGTTAAATATTTTTACAGGGCCTAAAATACTGTTTAAATATAGTT
>CAZJWE010000292.1:0-3518 GCA_964549265.1 uncultured Bacteroidales bacterium
TGCCAATATTGAAACTTACATCTGAACCTGATTCTATGGTTACTGGGCCGGTTGATTTATAAGCATCATTAATCACGTTTGCCCCGACAAATAGATCCGATTCACCGGTATATATTGATTTTATGTTGTCATTAATGGAAATATTTTGAGCAAACACATCATCTGATAAATATACGATTTTCCCATTTCCATTAAAAGATAAATTGTTCATGTCATTCACGCATGTCCCGGGATCAGGCACGACACTCGTGTTAACACCCGTATGGTAGCCGGGTTCCAAAACAATTGAGTTATTATGATTTTCAAGCGTTAAATCAGCATTATTGTCAATACAAATATAGCCACCAGGTTTAATATTTATTACACCATCATCATTCAAAAAAAATTCGTCTTTTATTTGCAAGGTACCATTATTTTCAATTGTAATTTTATAATTATTAATTTCTCCTGTATTAATTCCAAAGTAACCATTATGTTTAGTGATAATATCTCTTATATAATCATTCATTGATCCCAATGAAGCATTATTATCAAGAACAAATTTTCCATTTTCCTTTATAATATTTAACCCTTGATAGGGCAATTCAATTTTATTATTTACAATCAATTCTGAAGTAAGTTTTAGATTTCTATATAATCTTGTATTAAATTCCCAATCTTCATTATTATTTATCTCTAATGGAGTAGCTATATAGGAATCATTGGTGACAAATTGCTGAAGATTAGTAATTGACAATGATAGCCTAAGTTTCCCAATTTCTGTTGGAGGTAAATAATTTCTTGGATTTGTACCACTTTGATGCATAACAGAGTTATCACATTGATTTAATCCATGCCATTGATTGCTATGACGTAAACCAAGAGAATGCCCAATTTCATGCGCAATACTCCTTCCTACACCAAGATACCAATTTCTTACAGTGGGATCCCATTCAGGATGATCATCTGAACCTGAATAAATATTTTTCATCCACCAAAACTTGGTAAAACAGTGACGCATATGTACCCTAGATGATCTTACAATATTTTTTGTTGAAGGAAATTGAGAGCAACTCACTGGATCTGCATTATAATCAGTTGTGGATTGATCAACTATTAATTCTTGATATACAGAAGCATCTTCAGTAAAAAAAACATTTATACCTTTTGGAATTTCTGGGTTATTATTTATTTGATCATCAATATAACTTAAATACCAACTACTTGTACCAGGACATACTGAACCATTCTCATTATTCCAACCATACGAATCATTAATAAAAATTTTATTAACAATAAATTCTATTTTAGCATCTTCCATAAATGAATAATTTCCCGCATAACATATATTTTGTTCTGTATCAATTAAATTACTATATGTTGATTTAAACACATCAATTACATCGTTTATTAAATTCATATGTTCGGTATTATTCGGTTGAAAATTACCAGTTCCATCATCTTTTAATAAGAATACAAAGTTTACTCTAATCTTTAAATTTGACCAGTCTGATAAAGGAAAATACCTTTGATAATCATCCCAAACATCTGAATTTTCAGTTACATAAAACCAACTTGCTGGATCAGTTGATTTTAAATGCTTCAGATTTGTTGCACAGGAATCTATTAAATAATCAGGAATCTGGTTGTAAACAAATATAAAATTTTGCAAACATATCAGCATAATTATAAGCTTATATTTTTTCATCATTTTTTTATGAGTTATCGTTTTAATAAAATAAATTCAAATAAATAAGTATCATCAATCAATTTAACTATATAAATTCCGGAAATTAAATCTTTTATTATAATTTTATTTTTATTATATCTTTTAATTTGTAAATTTCCTAATATATCATATACTTCAATTGTAAAATTATGACATTTTTCTACAGACTCTATATAAAAAAAATCTTGTGCAGGATTAGGATAAATATTTACTTCTGATTCTTTTTTCTTATCTTTTATAGAAGAAATAACCTTATCACAATCATTATATGTGAATTTCGGATTTTTATATTTACCAAAAACAGAATCTGAATAACATCTCAATGGTCCCTTGGTGTTACCATCATAAGTTGGAAACATGTAATAATCATTTCCAATATTCTCAATATTATAATTGCCAAACCCAATAAATAAGCCATCCCCGCTAGTAACATATTGTTTCATGAAAAGTGAATCATTAATCATAATTTCTTTAACTGAATCTACAATAACAGTTAAATAAGGTTGTTCATTCTCTGAAAAACAATGGAGCTTAATAGTATCTCCTTCCTTAGCACTAAAATCATATAAAAGGCAAAAGTCATTTTTTTCTTTATTGAAGAAAAATACACTATCATTTTCACTATACATATAATGATAAACTGTATCTATAGTCATCCCCTGATATCTATTCGTTTCCTCAAGTTTTTTACACGTTTTTTTTTTGATTAAAGTGTCGTCGATTGATTTAATTAAAGTATATGAAATCACTTCCGGATTTATAGTATGTTCAGTATAATACCATTTGGCGCCCTCGGGTGCCCATTTGTTTTGTCCATTCATTGAAATTAATAAAAGGAACAAACCGGCAAAACTAATAAACCATTTTTTTTTCATTTCATTTCAATTTTAAAGTTTTATAATTTTTCTCAATATCATTTCTTTATCCATATATATTTTAAAAAAATATACCCCCTTTAGATAATCTGGTAATGTTAAAATAAGTGGACTCATCTGTTCAATATCTTTATATGTATATAAAACCCTGCCAAGCCTGTCTATCAATTCAACACGGGCTATTTTATTTTCAACAATATTATAATCTAATGATATAAGATTTCCCGTGAAGGGGTTAGGATAAATATTCAGTGAATTTGTTTGTTTATTGATGGTTGAGCGGGAAAGGGTTAATAGCGTAGTGTCTCCAAATCCGACCCAAAATACAGAAATGGTATCTTGAGTTTCTATAGTATAAAATGCATTCATTGAAAAAGTGACATTATTATCTTTTGCTAATTCTGCTCTACCCAAATCACTTATTCCTGAAACATCCCACCATCCTCCAGGAGGCACACTTGTAAACACACTTCCCCTTCTGCAAGGAAAATCATAATCAGAGCTATCCCACCAGGCTGTGACAGGCCAATTTTCACAATGTATTCCCACCCCCATATTATCATTAAATTGTGGATTACTACATGTAGCTTCTATAATGTTTTTTTTAAAATGATAATTTATAGGAGCATCAAATCTATATACAATCCTTACATCAAAAACAGAATCCCAGGGTTCATCAATAATGTTCACTTCACCAAAGGCGGTGTCAACACTATCAGTTGCCGCCGGGTCATAACCAACAATTATGCTGTCGGTATTGCCAACATTATCTGAAAAATAAATGGTGGTACTGAATTCCTGGGAATATAGAAGAGAAAATATCCAACAAAAAATGATCGTGCTAATTAGTTTTTTCATGACATTTCAATTTTTAAAATTTATCATTCTCACCCTGTTATTTGGTCAGTATCATCCGCCGGGTATCCACTTCGTTG
>CAZJWE010000293.1:0-3485 GCA_964549265.1 uncultured Bacteroidales bacterium
TTTTGTGTTTTTCAAAAAGCTAGTTATCTAAATTGTTGCTATTTACACACTTAGCGGCAAACAAGTCCACAACGCCAATTGTCGTTGTACCCGCTATTGGGGCATAAATAAACATAATATCTTTTTTGGTTTATACAAATATATAAAAAACAAGCACATAACAAAATTAAATTGAGCGTTTGTAAATGGTTTTCGGGAGCATCCTCCGAAATGACTGTCCGGCATGATCCGGGTTTTGCACCCTTTTTATTGCAGTAATGGGAATATATTGCCCTAATATGAATGAAATAACAAGAAAATAAACCAGGAAAAAGTATTTAAAATCACTGTAGCTTTTTCACCGGGTATCGTCCAACAAAAGAGAAAAAATCAATAGCGTAGACAAACATTACACCACGCAATTTATTCCGTCCTTAGTGTTGAGGGCTGGTGTTTATTATTTAATTGTCTGAACCTTGATTTGCAGGATTGGTTTGATCTCTTGATTTTGTCTGTTTTAACATAAAAAAACACAAGAAAGTGACCGGTATTGAGTTATACACGTACCGGGGACGAAGGACGAGCTCAGCAAAGCTAATCCTCGCCGGGTCTTGCAGAGCGATTAGATTTCTGTATATTACCTACTGGCTTTTATTTGTTTCTTTAATTCATAGTTTGTACTTCTTCCTCCTTCAGCTTCTTTTTGTAATATGTTTTTATGTATCAAATCGTTAATATCTCTTATGGCTGTATCCTTTGAACATTTAGCAATTTTTGCCCATTTTGAAGAAGTCAATTTCCCATCAAACCCATCTAAAAGTTTGTTTATCAATTTTCTCTGTCTTTCATTTATTATAGTCTCAGAGTGTTTATTCCAGAAATCAGCCTTGAATAATACCTTTCCAAGAATTGAATCTGTTGATTTCAAAGCATTTATCAAGCATTGTAAAAACCATTTTATCCATTCTGTAATGTCAAGGTTACCTTTTTGTGTGTGTTCAAGTATATCGTAATAACCTTTTCGCTCTTGCCTAATTTGAGTGGACATACTGTAAAAGCGTTGATTACTCATATCTGCCTGAGCTAATAACATATCTGTCAAAGCCCTGGCTATTCTTCCATTACCATCTTCAAATGGATGAACGGTTACAAACCAAAGATGGGCTACTGCTGCTTTTATTACTAAATCTATTTCATCGTTATTATTGTACCAGTCCAAGAATGCATGCATTTCTTTTTCTACTAACCCGGAATCAGGTGCCTGAAAATGTACCTTCTCTTTTCCTATGGCCCCAGATACAACTTGCATTGGACCTGTTGTATCTCTTCTCCAATCTGCTACCGTGATTTTATACATTCCACTTCTACCAGTTGGAAACAATGCAGCATGCCAATCAAATAGCCTCTCCATCGTCATTGGCGTAAAACAATTTTGTGTTGCATCTAGCATCATTTCAACTACTCCATCAACATTTCTATCGGAATCTACTGATCCTGCAATTTCCATCCCTAATCTTCTGGCTATTGATGATCGAACTTGTTCCGGGTTTAAAACCTCCCCTTCGATTTCTGATGTTTTTATAACATCCAATGTTAACGTATCCAGTAGTGCTTCATTTCTCAGATCAAACCCTAAAGATTCCATTTTGCCGATCAAACGACCTTGAAGATTTCTTGCTTCACTAAGCAAACTAACAATATCTTCAGCTTTCCAGCTAAAATTAGGCCAATTATTTTGTTGATGTATGTAATTCTTCATTCGTTGCATAATTTACAACGAAAATACATTATATTCGTTGCATTTCAAAATTTATCGTTGCATTTATTGCATTAATTAATTGTCTGAACCTTGATTTGCAGGAATGGTTTGATTTCTTGATTTTATTTGTTTTAACATAAAAAAACACAAGAAAGTGACCGGTATTTAGTTATACACGTACCGGGGACGAAGGACGAGCTCAGCAAAACTAATCCTCGCCGGGTCTTGCAGAGCGACTAGATTTCTGTATATTGTATGGCGTTTTTTTATTTTATCGAATAATTTGTCCCAGGTCCTGTTCCAAATTTTTCAATCAAGTTTTTGTCAATCAATTCAGGTAAAATCCGTTTAACTGTGGGACTTGGAATTCCGAGTTTTTTGGCAATATCACCAGATTTGCAACCCGAATTGTTTTCTATGAAAGTCAATATGGATTTTTCTCTAGGCGACAATCTTGTTTCAACTCCTTTACTTTCAAGTTTTATCATTAGTTGAGTCTGGATATTTCCAAGTGCATCAAAGAAAAATCGAATCCAATCCGTTACATCTTCATTGGGTCTTTGTGCTTGACAACTTCTTAGAACTCTATAATATTCAGTTTTTCTACTTTCTATTTCATGTTCAAAACTTACATATTGAATCCATTTATATCCATGTTTTAGTAGCAGCAGGGTTGAAAGCAATCTGCTCAAGCGACCATTTCCATCCTGAAATGGATGAATACTCACAAATTCATAGGCAAACAATGCACATTTAACTAATGGATGAGTTTCATTGTCATTTACATACCAATCAATTAAAAATCTCATTGCATCCTGCGTCGGGAATCCTGCTTCCGTGGTCTGAAATATTATCTGTCTGGTTCTATTGGGAAATTTTGCTTCTACAGCATTGCTATGTTGCTTATAATTACCTTTATGCCACTGGTCTTTCTTGCTATATTTCATTAAAATATTGTGCAAGTTTTTCAGGTTACTTTCTGTAATTGATATTTCTTCATGTGATTCCGAAATTAAATCAAGTGTTTCAAAATAGCCCACGACTTCTTGTGAATCTCTATCTACAATTTTTGTAATGTCAATTTCTTTGAGCAAGACTTCAACTTCTTCGTCAGACATTTTTGAACCTTCAATACGTGTTGAAGCCCCAACGCTTCGCACAGTGGCAATCGTTTTTAATTGCTTTAAACTTTGTCCTTCTTTCTTTTCTATCGTAGTCCATGAAGCATCAAATCGGTCAATTTGGCTTATCAGTCGGATAAGTTCCCAATCAATGTTGAGTGAAAATGTATGTACTTTATTTTTCATGCTTCAAATATATCACTTTATTTTCAATCTGATACGATATGATTCGTTTTTATTCGATAAATATTCGAAAATAATGATTCGATATGAGCTTATATTATACGATAGCGGTTCGATCAAATGCCATACAACAAGTCTACAACGCCAATTGCCGTTGTACACGCTATAAGGCATAAATAAACATAATATCTTTGGGGTTTATACAAATATATTAAAAACAAGCACATAACAAAATTAATTTGAGCGTTTGCAAATGGATTTTCGGGAGCAATGAAAAAAATGCAGCACGGGGTATGAAAGGAGTTGTTAAATGCTTAGCAGGTTTGGGTGTTGGGGCACAAGGTACAAGCGGCCGCCAGTTGGAGTACACAGGAAATTGACCGGGATTTAGGGGACTTCTATTAATTCCTTTCTTTCAAAAAACAAATATAATGAATAAGATG
>CAZJWE010000294.1:0-3457 GCA_964549265.1 uncultured Bacteroidales bacterium
CTAAAAAAAAGTTTCAATAACTTCAAAAAAAAAACAGCGCATGATTTTATTGAAAAATCAGTCAATATTTTTTTAAAATATCTGAATCAATTTCTTGCAATTTGATATTGAAAGTGGATAGAACAGGAGAGCAGAAGGTGATGAGAGATTAAAAATCCTCATATTTGTATTTGTTATGATCTATTTCGGCAATAAAACGTGAAGGATATGAGAAATTAGCATTGTACGAAGCAACATACGATGGATATGTTATAAATAAATATTCTTTAGCACGGCTGGTTGCAACATAAAACAACCTTCGCTCTTCTTCCATTTCTTCAATATTACATGCTTTATTCGATGGAAGTAATCCTTCCAGGGCATGAGGTATAAATACAGCCCTCCATTCAAGTCCCTTAGCAGAATGAATCGTAGATACCACTAAGGGTTTGTCTTCCGGTTCTTCATCAATGGGGACGGGTTTTCCGGCCAGGCTTTTTGATGGCGGCTCGAGGGCAAAGTCAGATAAAAATGCCTCAATGCTTCTGTAGCGTTTAGAGAGGTTGATTAATATATCAATATCATTTAAACGTATTTTATAATCAATGTCTTTGCTTTCTAGTATGGGGGCATAATAAGTTTTAATCGTTTCCAGCTTTTCTGGTATGCTTTTTTGCATATCGGATGCTTTGAGAAGGGTGTGTTCCAGTTTTTTAAGCCCGGGATAATAATTTTTGTTCGTATGTGCTGTAAATGCTTTGTGCATGTCTTGTTCTCCAATATGTTTTATGATGCTGGAAGCTGTCACATTTCCAATGCCCGGCATTAGTTTGAGTATTCTGTTCCAGGCTATTGCATCAGACGGATTATATATGACCTTTAAATAGGCCATCAAATCTTTTACATGTGCTCGTTCATGAAATCGGAATCCGCCAACTACAACATATGGAATGTCTCGTTTATTCAATTCTGTTTGTATGTAACGGTTGTGCCAATCAGCACGATTTAATACAGCCATGTGTTCAAGTGCAATGTCTTGTTCTCTGAGTGCAAGAATTTTATCTACAATAAATGCAGCTTCTTCCTGTTGATCATAAAAGCGCTTAACAATAGGAAATCCAGGTTGGTGAGTGATGTTTGAATGCAGCTTTTTTTTGTACCCGATTTTGGCATGTTCAATGATGTTATTGGTGAAATCGAGGATTGATTGGGTACTCCTGTAATTTTGTTCGATTTTCACCACGTTGCAATCAGGATAGGTCTCAGGAAACCGCAGAATATTTTCATAATTTGCTCCGCGAAATGCATAAATACTTTGTGAATCATCACCAACTACCATGATGTTTTTGTGCTGTTCGGCTATATAGTCTATGATTTCTTTTTGCACTGCATTGGTGTCCTGGAATTCATCTACCATTACATATTTAAATATTGCTTGCAACTTTTTTCGAAAATTAATATTATCCCTCAGATTATCACGCAATGTTTCCATCAGGTCGTCAAAATCAAATGTGTTGGTGATCTTTTTATAGCGCATGAATCCATGAAAGATAAGCTCAATGTCTTTGATATAGGAAATTACTTCCTGGTAGTATGATTCAACGATTTGTTTAATGGTTGTATTTTTGTTTCGTGCTGCTGATATTATTGTGTGTATACGTTTCTTTTTTGGGAATTTTTTATTGCTTTTATCATATTTAAGTTGTGAACGAATGATGTCAATAATATCCTCGGCGTCTGCTGTATCTATGATGGTGAATTTTTGAGGTATATTGAGCATGCCTGCATATTTTCGCAACATCAGGCTGGCAAACGAATGAAATGTCCCACCCATGATATGTGTCGGCTTGCTTGAATGAAGCAATTGTTCCACCCGGGATGTCATTTCTGCTGCTGCTTTACGTGTAAATGTCAGCAATAAAATATTTTCGGGTGAAATATTGTTTTCTATCATATAGCTTACCCTGTATACAATAACCCTTGTTTTCCCGCTTCCGGCTCCGGCTATTACAAGAAGCGGGCCATTTAGTGTTGTGGTTGCAAGCAATTGTGATGTGTTTAATTGATTGATATAATCAATTTTATATTTTTGTTGATCAAATTTTACATCCGTAAGTGAGGCTTTTTTTTGTTCAATTTTGAGCGCAATTTTTTGCAGTTCATTGATTTTTTTTTCTGTTTTTTCAGAGATCGTCATTTCAGGATAATCCTCTATACTCATCTCACCCGGATTTTTCTGTTCAGAAGGTTGTTCGTCATACTCTTTGTAAAAAAGGTCATCGAGAAAATCATCCAGCAATTTTTCTTTTTCTTTATGAAAATCAGACTCGCCATGTTCATTGAACGGTATGATTTTTCCGGGTTTTTGTTCCGGATGGTGATTGTTCTTTAAACTATCGTTGTATTCGTTGTTTTCTGACATAAAGGATGAATCTGTTCTGTGAAATAATAAGCACTAAATTACAAAAAACCGGAAGAAAATTTCTCTGTGTTTATATTTATTTTTTTGTTTTTTGCATTCAGTTTAAATGTCTGAATGTTTTATTATATGCTTTTGAATCAGTCCATTACTGGCAATGATTCCTGTTATGTCAACAATAAAATAGCTGACACCCGGATTTTGCATCACACCTCCTGCTTCTTTAAGGATAAGGCTTCCTGCTGCATGGTCTTCAGGAGTTGTGCCGTGATCTATGAGGCCGTCTAATTTACCGCATGCAATATTGCATAGATCAAGTGAAGGGGCAAAATTTATTACAATCCGTCGTGTTTGGGTGCTGATGTTATGCAAAATATGAATGCCTTGTTGTATCTTCTCTTTATATGGTGCAAAGGCAATGGCTATAAACGATTCATCAAGGCCTGTGGTTGCAGAGACTTTTATTTGTTGTGTGTTTAAGAATGCACCTTTCCCGTTTTCACCTGTATAAAGTTCTTTTGTTATAGGATTATATACAACACCAAACACCATTTTGTTTTGATAACATAAACCTGTTGAAACTGCAAAATAAGGATTACCTGTAATGAAATTCGATGTGCCGTCTAAAGGATCAATATACCAGCGATACTCAGATGATGTTTTATTATTGCCCATTTCTTCCGAAATAACTGAATCATATGGAAAGTTTTTGGAAATTGCTTCAATGATTAATGCTTCTGATTTGAAATCTGTTTCTGTTACCACATCATGTTTTCCCTTTTGGTTATATTGATTAGCACAATAAAAGTCATTTTTTACTATTTCGCCCGCATCCTGGACTGCTTGTAAGGCTATTTGCTTGCGTTTTGTTATATCCATTTGTTGATTGAATTTGTTGAGACAATTGAGTTGATACGTTAGTCGTTTAATTGCTGAATAATTGATGTAATTTGGTATTGAGCTTATTTACCTGTACCAGGTGAATCATTAACCATTTACCATTCATAATTCAGGTACTACCCTTATTTTAGTGGTTAAATATTTTTACAGGACCTAAAA
>CAZJWE010000295.1:0-3445 GCA_964549265.1 uncultured Bacteroidales bacterium
AATTTTTTGTTAAAAATATGTTAAATCTACTATATTACTTGACTATAGCTATTTTAAAATAAAAGAAAAAATCTACTGCGAATTTGCGGATCAGGTTTTGAGTTTTCAGAGGCCGTAAGGAGCGATTGAATTTTACAACCTCCTAACTTCTAACTTCTGACTTCTGACTGGCAGGCAATTTTCCCTTTTATGTCCATATTACATTCAGTGACAGATTAAAATAATGCATTGTTTTTTGAAATCAATGGTATAAATGACTTGTAGAGCTTTTTAGGTGCGTAACGATTTGAATTGAATTTGAGATTTTAGCTTTGTGAAAAGTTAAAATTCATAATCAAGTCAAATATATCTTTGCTCAGCTTACAGATTTTTTACCACAGCGTGTATTTAATCTTTGTATTATAAAAATAGTTTTTTATTTCGCTACAATCATTTTTTTTGTTTTACTTTTCTCATTATCAATCATAATAAAATAATAATAAATTCCAGAAGGAAAATTATTTGAAATATTGAAATCGAATGAACCTCTTTCATTTATTTCTTTCATATATTTTTGTCTACCTGTAATGTCGAAGAAATAAATTTTTGAATTATTAACTTTTTGTGGAATATATAAATTAATTCTTGTTTCATGAGAAAAAGGATTTGGAAAATTTTGAGAAATTCTGAACGTGTTAGGTTTATTAATATTTACATCATTAGAAGTAATTTCATTTATTGAAAAGTTTTCAATACAAATAGAATCAGATGTATATCCCGGTTCAACTGTAAAATCTATTTGTCCACAACGTAGGGTGTCGTTTTCATCTGATGCAAAATGATAAAAAATCTGGAGCGTATAACTACCTGAATTAATATTTTTAATCTCCAATTCAATATTATGTAAATAATTATAATATATGTCACAGTCAGCTATTGGATTCCGGTTAATTTCATACATACTTATAGTATCACCATTTTTTTCTACAAAAAAAACCAAGTCTGCTAAACAATCTATTGGTATGCTATCCTGATAAACAAACAATGAGTTATTTTCTACCTCAATGTTGATGTTACCACATTGTGCTATTCCAAAAATTGGAATTAAGCAACTGCATACTATTAAAATAAAGTTTTTCATTTTTGTTTTGTTTTTGAATTTAACAGAAAAACATTATAAAAACACCTATAAAAAAGGTGTTTTTATAATGTCTGTATTTTTACTAATATTTAAAACCTGTTTTAATATCAACAGGTTCTACAGTAAAAGTAGCCCCAATTTCAGCCTCAAATTCACCTGTGATTTCAAACGATTTTCCTACATTAATTGCTAAATTAGCCCCGTTTTTTATTTTATAATTGTTAACATGAACGGATTTACAAGCATTAACAGTTTTATTATTGTACAATGTTTGATAGCTTAAATAAATTTCGCCGGCTTGACAATTATATGGAAAAATCCGCATAGTTGGGTCTCCAATATAATGATAGCGCCTTGATTTTGCATCAGAGTTAACAATGTTTTTACCATGGTCCAAGATATCACCTAACCGATAAATAGGATCATTCGAACCTTCATAATCAAAAGTAGGCCAAACAGCATCAACTAAACCTTTAATTAACCGTTCATTTGAAAATGACCAAGTATTCCTTGTAGCAGCAATTACTCCTGCGGCACCGCCTGTTGGATGTGTTATCCAATATTCTGCAAAGCACTCATCGCTGGCATAATCAAACCTGCCTGTTTGGCAATTAATCGACCACACCACCGGTCTCAAACTTCCGTTATCCAACGTCAATACATCATTTGACCTAAAATGTGGTTCACCCCAGCCATTGTATGCACCATGGTCTCTATGCATAACTAAAAAACACCCATCTTCAATAGCATCGGCAATATCTGCTGTTGTGCCAGACCAATCCAAGTCTTCAGGTTCAACACTCGTACACCAGGTAGAAGGGGCACGATACGAGTTGCCACAACTCCATAGCCAATCTGTTGGGGTTATACCACAATCTTGGGCAGTATAAACACTTGTAAAATTTAAGCTAAGCCCGTTTTCCATAAAATTTCTAATATCTTCCATTGTTTCAGCATATCCCCTGGTAGCTGTTCCATCACATGTTATTTCCCAATATTCTTTGTCTTGAAAATAAGCAGCGCCAAGAACATTGTTATAAAAGGAATTCCCTTTATTGGTGCTCTCATAATCAATTATTCTATCAACAATTGTGCTTGCCTCACTTTCCGTATCAATTGGCAGCCTACCATAACCAGGAATGTCAGCAGCATAATCTAGCGGGTCATTTATATCTGCGTAAGCAATATCAGTTGCATCAGAACCAATAATATATGTTGGAATAAACTCAACATCACCAAATAAAAGAAGGTATTCAGGGCATGGATTCCAATTGTTGTATGCATTGTCAATATAATCTTCAATGCCATCTCTTCTTTTAACATCACTGTCAGCATCATACGTACTACTGATATCAGATGTTGTTACAACTGTTGTTTCAATTCCAAGACTTTCTTTCCATGTTGCAAGTGTATCTGCAGCGCTTTCAAAATCATCATGTGTTATTATTAAATATTCACACCCACCAGTCGAACTTAATGATGTTGATTTTAAATTAGTTTGAGAAACATCATCTTTATTTACATCATACAATACGTCATCACCTGATATTTCACCAAAAAGTTCGTATTGAAGTACTTTTTGTCCATTGATTGTTTGGTATCTAATAAAATCTTCAACCTTTTGATTTTTTAATGTTTTTTTTATTGCTTGATGGCTACCCTTGAACTCAACAGCCACTGACATTTCAGGATATACAACCAATCTCTTTTTAACCGGGTTATATTGATATGGGTACATGTATAAATCAGAAAATTTATAGCCCCTTTTATTCTTAACTTTCTCACATTCTGCTAATTTTCCTGGATAAAATTTATTGGTTTTGTAAACAACACTATCATACCTATATTTTCTCTCACATTCGCAATCCATTAGAGGTTCTTGTACAGGAGACAAATCAATGTTATCAAAAATAATCGGTTTGCCCTGTATTATTTTAATGAAGGGTTCCATTCCATTAGGAATAGAAATCTTAGAAATTATTACAGGTATATTAGGTTTACCTAAACTATCCATTAAATAATCGCCTCCATTATTAATATATTGCTCAAGACTTTTATTGACTTTTGTAGCTTTAAAGTTTTGATAATCTGGCATATTAGCAGAAACAGTTAATCCATGTTTACTGCTTTGAAGTAATCTGGCTTTCTCGTTTTGGGATAATATTTCTTGATGAGGGATTATTAAAAAACAAATCATAATAACCCAAACACAAGTAAACCTATCTGAAATTTTAAATATAGTTTTCATATTATTTTGGTTTAATCAGTCTAAATCATCCTCTTCGTATCCACTTCCTTTTCATCTGCAATCAGTGCATACATATA
>CAZJWE010000296.1:0-3440 GCA_964549265.1 uncultured Bacteroidales bacterium
TATGATGTAATTTTTTATTCTTTCATATTCTGCGCTATTTCGAATAATGTGGTCGTGGTAATTGGATTGAAAAAAATGGTTGTTCCGGTTGTATTTTGGAATGTTCAGATGATTTTCATCAATATAATCGTCTATTTTTGTATTTACCGCCGATTTGAAACCGCCGACAAACGATGAAATTGATTTTGGTTTACGCACAAATGGTTGGTTGGGGATTTTTTTTATCAATCGATTTGGTGATGGGGGCGTTGATGGGGGCGTTGATTGTAGAGACGCACGGCCGTGCGTCTCTACGTGCAACCCGTGCAACCCGTGCAATTTATTATCATCATTTTTAATTCCATTTTTATTTAAAACAACAATGGCGTGTAGATGATTTGGCATGATGATATATTCATCCAAAAACAATTCATTGCGAATTTTAAATGATTTAATCCATTCGATGTCAACGATTTTTCCAAATGCAGATAATATCATTTCTCCATTAACAATTTCACCCAGATTACATTCACGGTTATGTGTTACCAATGTTATAAAATAAATACCATTTCCCGAATAATCCCATTGAGGCATTCGATGCGACTGGATTCGATATTTATTTCTGAATTTGTCCGTCATAACCGTTTATTTTACCGTTGAAACGCATGGCTGTGTCTCTATCGAGATCACCCTTACCTCCCCACTCATCAACTTCGGCAACAAAGTATCCCGCAGTTTTTCAAGGGTGCGGATTTGTTTGACATTTTGAGAAAGTAGTCTTTAATTTTTTCTTCAAAATTATGAATATCCTTTTCAGGGGGAATAGTTATTTCAAGTCCTTTAAATGTATTTGTAGTTATCGTATCAAAAACACTTCCGTATGCTGCGGAGTTTAATTCTTTGACTGAGTAATTGACCAATAAATATGTAAAAAAACAGCAACCATCAAATCTTGGTTTAATTCCATAGTTTGATTGACTGTAGGCCATAGGTTCAGAAAGGATACAATATTTCCCAACAGTACCCCTCGCTGAAATTACAGTACTATATTTTGGTAAAAGCTTAGCTGAGCTATTATCCAATCCTTCTTGTGTAATTGTTTTCTCAGAAGCGTTTATAATTGATTTGTGATTTGCTGCAATATCGCCCCCTGAAAGCCACTTTATATCGCCATTCCAATACTCATCAACGGATGTTTTAGGTGTACCTCCTCCTACCAATTCGATGGCATCGTAAAGGGTAATTGTCTCCCACTCCTCACTTGCCTCCACCACACCTGCCTGCGCCGAGGCTTCGGCAGGCAGGAACCACTGCCGAAACAGCGCCTCAGCCATTTCCTCCAACGTTTTGTTCTGGCGGTGGAGCAGGTCTATTTTGTCGTCTAAGCTGGAAAGGACGGAGGCTATGGCATGAAGCGAAAAAACTATATTTCCATCACACTCTTCAAAACCCTTTGCTCCAATTTTTTCCGAAACACTTGCCAAACTCAAATTCCCTTTTGTTACCTCACTCATGGGAAAACCTAAACTAAAAACTGCGGCACCCAAACTTTTTATAAATTTTGAGTTCACTTTATAGCTTTTCACTCTTTTTGAAAACACCATGGCATCTTCATTATAACATTTATAAAACAAACCCTCTTTAAAGAGGGTAAATACTGTTTTATCTTCACTGTATTGTATTTTTTCTTTTATTGTCATTTTTTTAAAAAAAATCGACCGCCACCCCAGTTAAATAAAAGAAATTTAACGGGGCAGGCAGGCAGGCAGGCGGTATTTAAACCATGCCACCCTAAAGGGATGGCATGGTAAAGTGTCAAAGTATCAAATAAATCAGAAGTGCCTAATCCTTAAGGCAACGAACAGAAAAGCCGTACGCCCGGCTGTAGCTGCCCACGAAGGCACTGCTGCTGTAGAAGAACAGGTAACTGGCGAGCGTACCATCTACCGTACTGCTCCAATAGCGGCCGCCGGAACCAACACTGCCGAGCGAGCCATTGCTGTTGCCGCGGTAGCCGGCCACGGGCAATTTAAGCGGCGATGCAAAAGCCCCGGCTGCATCGTCGGAGCTCAAGGAGTCAAGCTCAGCTTGCCATTCTGCATCTGTTGGCAGTCGGTAACCAGTTGGGCATGGGTTGTTGGTGCCACTTACACCTTGCCAAAGGTTGTCGTTTTGCGAGTTGCGCCAGTCGTAAGGGCTGTCTGGTGCAAGTATAAAATCATCGTGCCCGGGCGTGTCGCTTGTTGCCAATGTAGATGTTGTATTGGAGTTGCGTTTTTCATGCCCGTCTGTTCCACGTCCCCACTGGTATAAATCGCCATAAGCATTAGCATCGGTACTTGAATCTGCCACTTGTGATGCTCCGAGGTTGCGGTCCATCCAAATTTTGCCGGTGGCGGGGTTTGTTACAGTGTCGAAGCTAAATATGATTGGCTTATAAAAAATCACACTGTCAACCTCTGTATTTACATTGTACTGACCAACTATTGTACCTGATTTCATTATATACATGGTGTCGTTTTGAGCAAAGGCAGTTGAAAATGATAAGACGAAAGTTAAAAGTATTGCTAATGATACTTTTTTTAGTGTATTTATTGTTTTCATAATTTTGTACTCCTTGTTTATTGTTTAATGATTTTTACTGTTTTAATTTCATTCGCGTTGCTATACCTACAAAGGTAAATGCCTGTGGGCAAGTGGCTAATGTCTAAAGTGAAAACTTCTGCATTACTTAGTTGACGGCTTAACACGATTTTGCCTTCAACGTTGAGTATGCTCAGTGTTCCTTCTGCTTCAGACATTCCTGTTAAGTTAATGTTCAGTATATCACCAACCGGGTTAGGATACACTTTTAACATTTGGCTTTGAACAGACAAGTCTTCCTGTAAGTCTGTTGGAACATCCGAAAAATTCAGATACCGCAAATCACTCAAGGCATACACCCCACTACTATTGTCGGTTTTGGTTACTGTGAGATTTCCTGATGAAAAACTCATTTTTTGTATGTTACTCAAAGTATATGCGGTTTGTGTTCCGCTACTTTCTTTTACATACATTGTTTGTGCCGATACAGTTGAAAGGGAAAAAGTAAAAGTTAAAAGTGCTGCCACTCCCAAACTTTTTACTTTCATCTTTTTACTTTCAACTCTGTGTTTGTGTCTCATTTTTGACCTCCTTTTTTAGGTGTTAATATTCATTTTAATTTATCTGTTTTTGTTGCTGTTTCAATGTTTGTTGCTGGGTCTGCTCCAATGAACGCCAAACAAGTCTACAATGCCAATTGTCATTATACACGCTATTTGGGCATAAATAAACATAATATCTTTTTTTTTGTTTTTACAAATATATAAAAAACAGGCAGATAACAAAATTAAATGTACCGTTTGTAAATGTTTGTAAGCGTTTGTAAACGACTACAAACGTAAATTAAACGTATACAAACGTTTAATCACCGGATAATT
>CAZJWE010000297.1:0-3372 GCA_964549265.1 uncultured Bacteroidales bacterium
TTGTTTATACCACGCTGGATGTTACTTCGGTTGCCTTGGCCATTATTGTGCCGGGAGCAGATATATTCCCTGAAACCATTGGCTTGTTCTATTCTGCAGCAAGGTTGAACGTTGAACGCACCATTGCTTATTCTATTGCAGTTGCAATACCTACCTCCATGGGCAACCCCATAGTGGTAAATGGAACTTTTAAACAATTTGGGGCAAAAGTTTTCAAGATAGTAAGGCGTGAAACCGTTGAAGTAACCGAGAATGCAGCTGATGATTTATTGCTTGATTTTGTGGAGAAAGAAATAAAAGGCAATATTGATAATGCAGAATATTTATCGCTCAAATCAAAATCAGGTAAAGAACTTAAGTCGGGTATTAACAATGCATTAAATAATATTGCAGGTAAAGATTGGATTACGATAATCGGGAAAAATATTAAAAACATAACAGAAGCTCCTTCAGGTTATCAGTTTTATAACTATAATGGTAATAAGTTTTTAAGAAGACTTGATGCTTCTGATGTTAAGACCCCTCGCCTTGCTGTAAAAGATGGGAAAGTTGTAAAATATGATGGACAAACGGTTACCAGTTTAACTTCAACTCAAGTAGAGAATTTAGCAATTAGTGCAACCCAAAATCCAACAAAAGGTAAGGTAATGCTCGGGAGATATGATTACAATGGAGTGTCATATGTAACAGAAGCGGGAGATGAATTTATATATTATAATCTATATACTTGGGATGATGTTTTTAAATTAACCAATGAAAGCGTAGATGAAATGTGGAGAATAAATGAAGAATTCATAACTAAACAATTTAACGAGAATAATCCTTTTTATTTTTCACATAATCCAAATAGTAAAGATGTTATTGAGGGCAAATTTCTTGAACAAGAAATTGAATTACTAAAGAAACTAGTAAAAAACAAATATGGAAAATCGGCAGAATTCAATCCTGTCGGAAAATATTGGAAATTAGAATGGTAACGAGATTAAAAGACAACAAAAGCTATATAAAATATATTAAAAAGCAAATGGCTAAGAATTTAGCTGAGTGGCAAGAAGATGATGTTGCATATGAGGGACAACCAAATAACAATTTTGTAATCTCTTATAGAAAAGATTTATATAAAATTAAATTTGTAAAAGACAGAGGTTTATTAGAATTAAATGTTTATAAAAATGAAGAACCAATTATAATAGATTCTTCATTGTATAATTCAATTTTAGATAATATACCAGACCAAAACCCAAGATGGAGATTAAGTTTATGTATTGATATAATTGATTACTATATTAATTACTTAAAAAAAATATTGTGAACTTGGAAGCAAACCAAAATTCAGGTGGTTGGGGTTCCAAAAATATGATTACAACAGAAAAAGAGTTAAGGGAATATCTGGCAGTATTAGAGGAGTGGAAAAAGGCAAACGGGATAAATGACCCGTTGGTTGTGAGGGAATATACAGTTAAAAGCCCACTGAGGGTGAGAGATGGAGTTGTAGGCCCTCAAATGGATGTGTTCCCTGATGGTTCTTACACGGTATACTATGGGGGTGAGCATCAATATGAATTTATTGATTTTCTCGGGGGCAATAATTGGAAAAATTTTTTAAATGTTGCTGATGAAGCAGGTATAATATTGAAATGATGATTGAAGAGTTTAAAGAATTTAATGGTGACGGTATAGAAGTTCCGTACAATTTGACATATCCATTAAGTAAAAAGGAAATGTCAAAGGAGTTGTATTTAAAATACCTCAATAGTCCGTCAAAACAGGGCATAGCATGGCTGAATCATAGTAGTGATAGTAACCCACCGGATATTTTTTTATATTTGGGATATTTAAAAAAATAAAATAATTAATTATGAAAAAAGTAATGTTTCTTGGAATTCTAATAAGTATTTCCAGTTTTATAACTAAAGGACAGATAGATACAGTTTACCCTGATGTTATTTTCCGTGCAAATATTGAAGGGGTGCAATATAAAATAATGCAGGACCCAGAAGCTTCAAAAAAGAAGAGATTATTATTAAAGGATTCTATTAAAATTGACTCTTTTGATTTTGGGTTTCCCTATGTTTATCAAGACGTTAAACACAACAGAGTCTATATCCCGGGCTTTTATGAATGGAATTTTAAAAAAAATACATTCGAAAAATTAGATTCTTTCAACTACAGGGTATATGGCCCTTTAACTTTCTATAACAACAATTTTTATTTGCTTCTAAAAAATGAAAATAATAAAGTATATAAGATTCATGAATACAATCCCCGGACAAGAGGATTGTCAGTATTTCTTGATTTAACAGATGAACTAAAAGGAAGAAAAGATAAAAAAGATTTAGGCTACTTTTATTTTATCAAAGGGAAAAAAAATGTTTTATTAACCATTGGATATTGTGCATCTGACGGAATTTCATCGGAAGAAAAATACATGTATTCATTTGAAAGCAATGAATTCTATAAATCCAATGGAACAGAATTATTAAATAAAAATAAAGCCAACCTTGTTACGTTGTGGCCTCTGAAAGACATCTATGTAGACGGAAAACATTATGGCGGCAGCACGGCTGATAATGGATACGATGATATTGTGATGTTAGATTCCAATCTTATAGCAAAAGGCAGAATTCTGACCAAGTCAAACCATATCAGAGGCTACAATATACAAAACAATAAGGTGGTGTCTGTAAATTTTGAGTCACAACTTGATTCTTATGAAGCAGTCATCATTACTGTAAAATTAACCAGCCGGTTAGACCTGTTGTTTTATAAAATATTCAAAAGTCAAAAAATATCACCAGATGCACTTTCAGGATTTGGCATGTATGAGTTGAACCTGTTAAAAAACATGGTATTTGCCAAACACAATTATGCCTTTGACACCCCGTATTACCAAGCGTTTTTCAATCTTTTTAGAGTATATAGAGCTACGATGGATAGAGATTCCCGTACCAAATCCGTCAACCACCTGCTCACTGAAACAGACCTGTACAATCTAAACCTCATCAAAAAAGAAATATCCGGGAGGGCATTGGGTGAATGAGGTGTAAAAGGAGCCTTAGCACGACGCTTTTTACTACCATAATGGATGCGTCCGCCGTGGCCTTTCTGGCCAATATAACGATATACTCTTTTGCTCAAAACTGTTTTAAACTCCCTGCACCAACGATAAAGTTACAAAACAGGGCAACGCCCTGTCCAAACAAAGCACTAACCCATTGCTCTGAAAGAGCAAAAGCCAATGAAAGAGAGCTGAAAGCAAAGTGCTGCATAAGCTTATGGGTATTCGATAATTCAACACAACATCACAAACCCATGACAAAAATATAACACAAACATTTTGGGGGAAGCTTGTGCATGAGACTCCGCAGCCGG
>CAZJWE010000298.1:0-3365 GCA_964549265.1 uncultured Bacteroidales bacterium
TCTGTCTACTGAATTCTGAATTCTAAAAAAAACTATTTCCACAAAAATTGCAGTATTACCTAAAAAATCATGTTTTTTATCGCCATATATAATAAGTTGTTTAAGAAAAAGTTTTATCAAAAAACATCACATTATTCACAAAGTACCCTGCTTGTGTGGTGGCTTTGGATTTAAAATATAATAATAAACATGCAATCAATACATTATACTGAGCTTAATCATTGGTTTGAACACTATGTACAACGTTTTAATTCCAATAATCCGGCAGTCGGGAAAAATATCCGGATAAAATATGAACATAATAAACGGGTTAAACATGAGATCACCGGACTGGCTCAAAGCCTCCAGTTATCTGATACAGAGATTCAACTTGCAGCGATCATCGGTTTGTTGCATGATGTCGGACGGTTCAGACAATATGTGAAATATCAGACATTTCAGGATGCAGGAAGTGTAGACCATGGCGACCTGGGTGTGCAGGTATTGCAAGAACACGATGTGTTAAAATCTTTGGATAAAGAAGAACAACAAATCATCTGCACTGCTGTAAAATATCATAATAAAAAAACATTCCCTTCTAACCTCACTCCTAAGGAGGCATTATACACAAAACTGATCCGTGATGCAGATAAAATTGACATTTACAAAGTGGTCACTGAGCATTATGTATCGAAAGACAACAACACATCCATTGTATTGGATTTGCCTGACACTGATAACATCAATCCATCGGCTTTTACCAGCATTCAGAATCAACAACTGGTGGATAAACATGAATTGGTGACTGTGAATGATTTTAAACTGTTGCAAATAAGCTGGATATTTGATATCAATTTCAACCAAAGCCTCACAATGATCATTGAGCGCGGGTACTTAGATTCGATCTATGACTCACTTCCACAAACCAATGAAATTGAAGAGGTGAAAAAAGTAGTTACATCGTGTATCAACAAGCGATTGTGTAATCAGGAAGTTTGTAATACAAGGCCATGACATTGTTGTGAAGGGATTTGGTGCAAGCGGACAACGTTATAATGGCATTATGAACCCACACCTAAAGTCCGTATTTCTCTAATTCCTCAAACATTTCGGTCGCTTTGCCTTTCAAAAAAACATCGGTAATCGTATCTGTATAAGTAGTAGGATGTGTATTCACTTCAATGATTTTTGCTCCTGAATCTTTGGCATCTTTTGGAATGAGTGATGCTGGCATTACTTCTCCTGTAGTTCCAACTATAATCATGGCATCTGATTTACCTGCTTCTTCAAAGGCTTGGCTTCCGGCAGGTTCGGGAATGCCTTCTCCGAAAAAAATAAAATTGGGTTTTAAAATGCCTTTGCATTTGATACACGAAGGGATATCCAATGAAAGATCAACTTCATTAATTGAAAATTTGCTATTGCATGATAAACACACACATGTTTGACTGTTCCCGTGAAACTCTATGACATTTTCACTTCCGGATTCCTGGTGTAGATTGTCAATGTTTTGTGTGATCACAGATTTGATATATCCCATTTTTTGCCATTTTGCAATGACAAAGTGCGCTTTATTCGGGCCGTATTTGCCAAAATATTCATAAAAAATCTCTTTGATCACACTCCATGAACCGGCAGGGTTAGCCAAAAAATAATTCAGCTCTAATGATTGTGGATTGTATTTGGCCCATATACCGTTATTTCCTCTGAAAGGAGGAATCCCACTTTCAACTGATATGCCGGCCCCGGTAAAAACAACAGCATAGTTTGAATTCCAGATAATATCTACAGCTTCTTGGATATGTTCTTTCATTCGTTAATATTTATGTATATAAAGATAATAAAGTTTTAATTGTATGGCAGAAATCACATCAATTAGTCTTGTCGGTATACAAAATAAGAGTGTAAATGAATTGAAGCCTCTTATAAAGCGATTCTGAATTCTAAATACTCAGTATCTGGCTTCCATTATATATGCAGTAGAACCTTAACAATTAACAATTGCATGATTCTTGTATTGTTTAAAACAAAACAATGGTTTAATCTAAAAAAAAAGAGTATGAAAATTTACAGCAATGCATTTCATCATGAAGATTTTATACCGGATCAATACACCTGTAAAGGTGAAGATATTAATCCACCACTTATTTGGGAAGATGCACCGGAAGGGACTCAAAGTTTTGCACTGAGCCTCAAAGATCCCGATGCTCCAATGGGTACTTTTGTACATTGGATGGTGTACAATATTGATAAAAACCATACGGAAGTAAAAGAAAATTCAATCCCTGGTGATCAGGTTGAAAATCATTTTGGAAGGAAAAATTATGGAGGCCCTTGTCCGCCATCAGGTGTACACAGGTATTATTTTAAAATATATGCCCTGGATGTGGAAAAAATAGAAAATATCGAATCTATGAAAGAATTCGATGAAATTATGGATAAACATGTATTGGAAGAGGCGGAAATAATGGGAAAGTATGAAAAGTAATAAAAAAGAATAAAGATCAAAGTGCCAATGCACTTTGATCTTTTCTTTATTTTTTACTCCATACTAGCAGTGTCAGCTTCTGTAGTGTCAGTTTCTTCTTCCATAACAGCAGCAGTGTCTACTTTTTTCTCCATTGCTTCAGTTTCTTGTTTTGCTACTTCAACAGTGTCTTCTGTAGCTTCTCCGTTTTCTTCAGTTGCTCCTTGGCCACCACAAGAGTTTAAAGAAATAAAGCTAACCATAGCGATTGCGGCAAGTAATAAATTAATTTTTTTCATCTTATTCATTTTTTTGGATTAGAGAATTAGGTTGATTTGTTTACAAATCTATAAAATAAATTCATATAACAAAAAATATTTTTTTTAAAATTTATATTTTTTTTTTGAATTGGTGAGGATTTCTGGTGATATTCGTCATTTTTTGTTTTCTAATCACCTTGTTATTAGGTTTTTATGAAACCACCTGAGTATTAAAAAATTATATATAAAAATATTAATTTTTTGGTACTACTGCAATTTTTATGGAAATAGTGTTTATTTTAGAATTCAGAATTCAGAAGACAGAATTTAGAAGACAAGAAAAAACATATGAACCGAGCCATGACAAATTTTTTGCCACACATGAGCATGATTATTAAGAAGCTATTTGGTTTACTCAAAGTCAATAGATTAAACTCATCGCGAGCTCCATATGACGTTTGAACTTAGCGAACTTAGCAAAGCGATTTCATGAACGAAGGGAATAAAATCAAATTATAAACAGATGAATAATAAAAAGTCGAAAAGCTTTAAAGATTTAATTGTATGGCAGAAATCATATCAATTCGTTTTGTTGCTTAATAAAATTGGTACTACCCTTATTTTAGTGGTTAAATATTTTTACAGGACCTAAAATACTG
>CAZJWE010000299.1:0-3347 GCA_964549265.1 uncultured Bacteroidales bacterium
ACCACATATAAACTACTTTTAAACCACATTTACAACTATATTTAAACAGTGTTTTAGGTCCTGTAAAAATATTTAACCACTAAAATAAGGGTAGTAGCAATTAATTATTTTTCCAACGTTTATTGATTAAAATCGTTATTATTAAAAAATTAACATCAATTTATAGAACACATTCTTTGTGGATTGATTTTTTTTATTAATCTTTACAAAGTTAAGAACTAAAAAGGAAATTTATTATGCATCTTGACATTGATTTTTTCAAGTTTCAACACCACAAGGTGCTTCCGAAACAGGGAAGGATATTGATATCCGAACCTTTTTTAAATGACAGTTATTTTAAACGGTCGGTTGTTTTATTAACTGAACATGATCATACCGGGAGCGTTGGGTTTATTTTAAATAAGCCTTTGGAAGTTCCTGCAAAAGAAGTAATAAAAAATTTTCCGGTAAACAATGTGAAAGTAGGTGTTGGCGGTCCTGTTGATACTGAGAATGTTCACTATCTGCATACATTTAAGGGAGTCCCGGGTGCTTATAAAGTTACAAATAATATTTATTGGGGTGGTAATTTTGATTTTATTAATCAAATGATAAGTGTTCATGACAACCCGGAAAAACACATTCGTTTTTTCATTGGTTACTCGGGTTGGGATAAAGGCCAGCTCAATGATGAATTATCTTCGAACGCATGGATTGTACATGAGGTTCCATCCTCTATTATTATGAATGAAAATGATCCGCGGGTCTGGGAAAAAATATTAAATAAAATGGGCGACCAGTACCGGATATGGGTAAACTCCCCGGTGAACCCAAACATGAACTGATGAGCTATTCAGCAAACAAAAATTATTTGATCTGCCGGCGTTTTCATTTCTCTAATTCTTCACGAATTTTGCATTATTCGTTTGGAGTCAGTTTCCTTAATCAGCCGGTATTATACTAAAAAATTTATTATCTTGATAAACTTTTCTTTCAATTATTTGCAGACAAATGATTGATCCTGCTAATTTTATCCATTTTATGGCTGACTTCACGGTGCCATGCAAATATTCCATATCCAACGTGACAGAAAATCAATGCAAGCAGTATTATAAGTAATTGAATAGCTGTTAGAAATGTTCCAAAAACACCAAAAAACAAAGCAACAGCTCCTGTAACAAACTTAAGTACCGGACTGATGACAGGATTTACAGGGTCAATTGCAACGGGTCTTAATGTAAGTTCTAACAATCCAATAAAAATAAGAACAACACATAATGAACCTGAGATTAATAACAATTGATGAGCATTTAATGCTGTATGAATATTGGCCTCAATGTTCATTATCCCCACACCTATACCTACAATCCCCATCAGCATTGGCAAATGAAGATAAGACCATGCAAATCTCCACAACTTACCGTTTTTGAATGGCCTTTTACCGATAAAATCAAAATACAACCACCAAATCCCAAATGTTAATGCAATGCCTAAAATTCCGGGAAATGCCATGCTGATTGTAGGATTGTTAATATTTGACAATCCTTGTACTACTCCAATGACCGTTTCTCCCAATACAATAATAACGAACAGTCCAAACCGTTCAGGTAGTTTTGTAATGCTTATCTTAGGAAGTATTGCTTGTTGTTTGTATGTAAACAAAGGGGTTATCATATCTACAAAAACAGCCAGTCCAAAAAAAATATATCGTACAAAATGAGTAAATGCAACAGCCCCTATTGCTAAGGCTATAGATATACTAAAACCATAGAAAAAACGCTTTGATACATCTGAAAACTCAGGATTGTTAATTCCTCCATTTATCCATAGTATCAAAATCAATAAACGTGCAGCAGCATAGGATAAAACAAATCCATTAAATGCTTCATTAAGGCCTTGCTTTGAAAAGACAGCCAAAAAAGCTACCGGGATCATAGCAAGAAAAATAAATATCCTGTTTTCCAGTCCATTTGTTTCAAAACGTTCATTATAATAAGTCATCCCTATCCATACTCGCCATACAGGAATAAAAAGGAGAACAAACTCCCAAACAACATTCCACGATATCTCCCGTATAAGACCAGAAGATAATTGAGCAATGACCACCACAAAAAAGAGGTCGAAAAAAAGCTCCAACCAAGTGGTCTTTCGTTGTTGTTTTATATCTTCATCTCTTCGAAGTAAAGGCTTTTGAAATAAATCTTTAAAACTCATAATGCATAATATTCTTTATGTTGCAAAACTAATATATAAATCTCTTTTTTCAGGACAAAGTGATTTATACCATCATTAACGACTCATTAACCTGCACATATAATTCTCCGGCATATTTTTGCGTTCATTAATAAAAACGTAATGAATATCAATTCGCTTTATCAAAAGCACATCAATTATGTCGTGGTGTTTATTTCTGTTTTATTTGTCGTGATATCAGGATGCAATACACATCGGTACAGGTATATCAGCACCCACAACATTGAAACACCCCGCATTCATATTTCAGACTCCATTAAATCCATTGCCATAGCATATAAAATACCTTTATTTGAATTGCAACAAAATGCTTTCCCTGAGAGCAGAAAACAAATTGCAGAACAATTCATTGCAGGGGTGCATCAACGTTTATCCAACTCACATGATTTTGATCGTATTGAATTGTTAAACAAACCGGTCATAACCCTTCATTCGCCTAATGTATTTGCTCCGCTCAACAGTGAAAAGATCAATCAGATTTGTTCGACAACGCATACAGACGCCCTGGTTGTATTGGAATATTTTGAATTGTATCATATTTATCAGGAAGAGCATACCCTGGACTATACGCTCCATACTCAAAACAAAACATTGTGGAGGATATACATCCGTGGCTCCAAGTGTATTGCAGATGAGTATTTCTTCAGGGATACCACTACATTCACAGGCAGGCCAACACAAAACAAGACAGCAATAGATCATTTACCGGATAAACATTATGCATTTTCATTTTCAGCCTACAGGTCAGGAATGAATTATGGAAAACGAATCACCCATTATAAGCGAAATGTCAAACGATTATTATACACAGGCATAAATAAAGATTTTAAAACAGCATTTAACCATGCCATTGAAAATGAATGGTCTAAAGCAATAGGCATCTGGAACAAATATACACAGCATCAAAACAAAACCGTTTCAGCCAAAGCCTTATACAACATATCCATTGCATATGAAAGCCTGGGAAATTTGGATAAATCACTTGAAATAGCAAACAAATCATATCAGACACAAACACTGCCGCATACGTATATACATATCCATTATTTAAAGAAAAAACAAAAAGTCGAAAAGCTTTAAGGATTTAATTGTATGGCAGAAATCACATCAATTCG
>CAZJWE010000300.1:0-3345 GCA_964549265.1 uncultured Bacteroidales bacterium
ATATTTCAACCACATTTACAACTATATTTAAACAGTATTTTAGGTCCTGTAAAAAATATTTAACCACTAAAATAAGGGTAGTACCAAAACAAAAATATAATATTATGCTGAACCTTCATTGTTGAAATATCATGATATTTTGGATTGCACTCAAGTACGGCAAAGAATTTTTATCTGTCATCTTAAACTTGCAAAGATAATAATGGAGTTTACACCCAAAAATTATATTTTTGTAGAATAATCATAATTAAAAGAACATGGATAAAGATATAAAACGAAGTAAAATCAACGAATTATTAACATCGGAATCATTTGACCGGGAAGTATTGGTTAAAGGCTGGGTCAGAACCAGGAGAGGAAGTAAAAGCGTGGCCTTTGTGGCGATAAATGACGGGTCTACCATTCACAATATTCAAGCTGTAATAGACCTCCAGGATTTCAATGAAGAAGAAATGAAAAAGATCACAACCGGTACGAGCCTTGCTGTAAAAGGTATTTTGGTTCAATCAATGGGGAAAGGCCAAAATGTAGAAATTCAAGCCAAAGAGATCAAAGTATATGGAACTGCTGACCCGGATTCATATCCCTTACAGAAAAAAGGCCATACTCTTGAATTTCTCAGAAAGATTGCACACCTCAGGCCACGAACCAATACATTTGGTGCAGTGTTTCGTATACGTCACGGATTGTCATTTGCCATTCATAAATTTTTTCATGAAAAAGGATTCCAATACATCCATACACCCATTATTACAGGATCCGATTGTGAAGGAGCCGGTGAAATGTTTAAAGTAACCACGATGGATATGTGTAATCCGCCCATGACTCCTGACAAAGAAATAGATTACACTCAAGACTTTTTTGGGAAACCCACTAATTTAACTGTCTCTGGACAGCTTGAAGGAGAACTTGCTGCTCTGGCACTTTCAGAAATATATACTTTTGGCCCCACATTCAGGGCAGAAAATTCAAATACCCCTCGCCACCTGGCTGAATTTTGGATGATAGAACCGGAAATGGCTTTTTACGACATACATGACGACATGGACCTGGCAGAGGAATTCCTTAAATACCTGATTCAATTTATCCTTGACAATTATCATGATGACTTACAATTTTTAAATAAAATGTATGACAATGCATTGATTGAGCGTCTTAAATCATGTATTTCAAATGAATATCAACGAATATCATATACTGAAGCGATTGACATACTTAAACAGGCAAATGTTACGTTTGAGTACAAGGTTGACTGGGGTATTGACCTTCAGACGGAGCACGAAAGATACCTTGTTGAAAATCAGTTCAATAGGCCTGTGATGATCACTGATTATCCAAAAGACATTAAAGCGTTTTATATGAAACAAAACGATGACAATAAAACAGTAAGGGCACTTGATGTCTTGTTCCCGAGGATAGGAGAAATCATAGGCGGGTCAGAACGTGAAGATGATTATGATAAGTTGATTTCGAGAATTAAAGAAATGAATCTTCCTAAAGAAGATTTATGGTGGTATATAGAAACTAGAAAATATGGTTCTGTCCCACATAGTGGTTTTGGATTGGGTTTTGAAAGAATGGTATTGTTTGTGACAGGCATGAGCAATATACGAGATGTTATACCATTTCCAAGAACTCCCCAAAACGCCGATTTTTAATAATCCAATCATTGATAATATAAACATACTATGCAAAAACAACACATACTTCAAAAACTTCAACAAAAGCTAACACCACAACAAATACAGATGGTGAAGCTATTGGAGTTGCCCACATACAAATTAGAGCAAAAGATAAAAAAAGAACTGGAAGAAAATCCAGTGTTAAATGCTGAAATTGAAAAAGAAAATGAAGAACCTATAAATACTGAGGATGATCCAGTTTCTACAACAGAAAATGACGATAATTCATCTAAAGAAGAAGATGATTTTTCAATGGAAGATTATATCCAGGAAGAAGATCAGGACATTCCATATTATAAATTATCAGTGAATAATTTTGATGCAAACAACACCAAAAATGAAGAAATCCCCTTTTCTGTCGGCAAAACATTGCATGAAAGCCTGGAAGACCAATTAGGGCTTACAGATTTAAATGATCATCAGCATGCTATCGGAACATATATTATTGGCAATATTGATCAGGACGGTTATTTAAGACGCGGATTAAACACCATTGTTGACGATCTGGAATTTTATGAAGGCACTCCATCAAACGAAAACGAAGTCAGCCAGGTAGTGTCTGTTATTCAATCTTTTGACCCTCCGGGAATTGGAGCACGAGACCTGAAAGAATGCCTTTTACTGCAATTAAACAGAAAAGATCATAATAAAAACCCGGTAAGGATAGCCAAAAAAATCATTGAAGAACAATACGACACTTTTACTCATAAACATTATAACAAAATACAACAACAGCTCAATATTTCATATGATGAGTTACAAGACGCACTCAATGAAATACTTAAGCTCAATCCCAAGCCTGCAAATTCGTATAATGAATTCACGTATCAGAGCAATGAACAAATTGACCCTGATTTTATTCTGGAAAACAGAGACGGGCAGTTGATTTTGAGCCTTAATAATAAAGGCATCCCTGAGCTTTCTTTGAATAAAACATATGTTAAAATGTTAGAAGAACATAAAAAAAGGAAAGAATTATCGAGCAAACAAAAAGATAAAGACACCGTGGGGTTTGTACGCCAAAAACTAAATTCTGCCAAATGGTTTATTGATGCGGTACAACAACGCCAGAATACATTATTACTTACTATGAATGCGATCCTTGAATACCAGCGTTTGTATTTTCTTGATGGGGATGAGTCTAAACTCAGGCCGATGGTATTAAAAAACATTGCAACCGAAGTAGACCTCGACATTTCAACCATATCAAGGGTGGTTAACAGCAAATATATACAAACTCATTTTGGTATTTTTCCTTTAAAATACTTTTTTTCCGAAGGGTTGCAAACAAACTCAGGAGAAGAGATTTCTACCAGAGAAATTAAAAATATTCTCCGGAAGCACATCAATGAAGAAAACAAAAAGAAGCCCCTGACTGATGAAAAACTGGCAGATATATTAAAAGAAAAAGGCTATAATATTGCCAGGCGGACAGTTGCCAAATACAGAGAACAAATGGAAATTCCTGTGGCGAGGTTAAGAAAAGAGCTTTAGGAGGCAGTGGCAACACACAGAGAGCCGCAAGGTTTAAAGGTGATAAACTTTTGGTACTACCCTTATTTTTGTGGTTAAATATTTTGGCTCTATTCTAAATAACGATTGATTTGAAAAAAAACAACATTGGCTTTTGCTCTTTCAGAGCAATGGGTTAGTGCTTTGTTTG
>CAZJWE010000301.1:0-3340 GCA_964549265.1 uncultured Bacteroidales bacterium
TTATTCATTATATTTGTTTTTTGAAAGAAAGGAATTAATAGAAGTCCCCTTAAATCAAAATCATCGCTCTATTCTGCATTTAAGCGGGGGAAAAATAAATTTCCATCTGATTATTTATATTCATCTTAAACACGGTTATAATTGGTGCTTCAAATTTAACGGAAAGGATAATGAAAAGTCAGAAAAAGAGTCTATTAAGTTGATGTTTCTGTTGTGTTATTCTCGAGCGGAACAGAAAAATATGCTATAATATGAATAATCCATGCAACAAAAATAATGCCTTAAAAATCCGGTGATGAATAATGCGGATTCAATAGATTTGCAACAACTTTCTACATTTGTATTTCCGAAATTGCTGAAAACCAAGGCTTCTTTTAAGACAAACCCTGATTTTCAGCAAATAAATAAGATGTCATAATACGAATTTGAATATTTACATCCCAAAAGACTAAAAAAAATCCCTTATTACTACGCCCCCGTTGGGGAGAAGAAATGATGACGGAAAACCTGTGTTACCGGATGCAATAGTTTTAACCCGAAATATTCAGCGCAAAACGATAGATATCCACATAAAACTGTAATTAATTTTTTGTTTATTGACCGAAGTTTGCAATTTTAATGGTTATTGTACCAAGGTCTACATCTGCTCCATCACTCCTGCCATTATACATTACAACAGTTACCCATCCATTTTGCTGAACATAAGATGTCATAGTAAGCTCCTGCAAGTCAACATCTGCTGTAACTAAAACTATGTCACCCATTTGTACAGATGGTTCCTCGAATTGCCTTACCATTTGTTTTCCATTCTGAATTATGCCAAATGCAATAGAATGACCCGCTTTGTCTGGCCCCCCACTTTGATCTACAGCATGAATATAAACAGTTTTGTCCGTTTCATCGATTTCCATACTGGCTCTATACCCGGCCCTCAGTTTGTACAATTCTCCTTTACCACTGTTATTGCTAAAAACCATTACACTATCAGCAATGGGTAATGGTTCCAGTTTATTCGTGCCATTGCCCATAAGAATATTATCAGCAGCAACAGAGCCTAAACCCGTTCCTCCATTTTGTACTTCAAGAGTATCAGTAACTTTTGTTTTTAAATTAATTGTTCCATTAGCAATATCTTCATTAAGAATTGTCTCATTAAGGATTGTCCTTGAATCTACCGCACCGGTATTTATATCCCTGTTGTATGCAAGTCGTGAGGCCGACGCGCATTTGGCCCATTTGCAAGCTCCAACACGCATTCTGATGCTTCAGCTTGCAAAAGAGCCAAATTTTTGCCGACACTCAGGGATGATTTAGTACCTTTGTGATAATTAATTAAGATTTTAATGGATAAAAAATTGAAAGAAAAATATAAAAAGGAATTCAAAGATGCATTAGTTGAATTCGTTGATACACTTAAAGGACACGTTTCAACAAAAGATAATCAATGGACTGTAAAAGGATTTATAGATGTATATAAAAATATTTATACAATTTCTACAGATACAAAAATTGTATCAAAAATTCTTGAAATTCATATATTCCCTCTAATATTAGAGTTCGCTAATAAATTCGATTATAAATTAATTTTAGCCGAAAAGCAAAATTATTACCCAGATTTAACCTTTGTAAGAAAAGATGACGATGAAGCAAAATTCGCATTTGATTTAAAAACTACTTTTCGGAGAAATGACGAAACAGCAGGTTTTACTCTTGGTAGTCATGGTAGTTATTTTAAAGAAAGGGATAAGGATAAAAATATTCAGTTCCCATATAATCAGTACATTGGACATTATTGTTTAGGAATCATTTATTCAAAAAATGATTATAAAGATGAATTAGGAGAGACTGAAGTTTTTCAAGTAAATGAATTAGAAGAAGAATACGGTGAAACTCCTGAAAAAATTGGTGAAAGAGAAGTAACAACTGTTGATAAACTCGTTTCCATAACTTCTGTGATACAGGATTTTGATTTTTTTGTTGCTGAAAAGTGGAAAATTGCCAGTGATAGCAGGGGTTCTGGTAATACAGCAAATATAGGTTCAATAAAAAAGATTGAGGATTTAAAAAACGAAAATGGAGCATTTAGTCAATTGGATGAAGAATGGTTTGATGAATATTGGATTAATTATGACGTTGCCACAATGGTTAAAGATGGAAAAACGATTTCCATAACAAATATTTATGATTTTCTTGAATTTAAAGGAAGACCGGATTTAATTGAAAAAGTAGTGGCATCAGGAGCTAAAAAAAGAAAGGAAGACTAAATGAAAGTAATTATTCCTCCAATAAAAAGTCAGGGTATTAAAACAAAACTTGTACCTTGGATAAAGGCAATCTTACCTCAAACAAAGGGCAGATGGATAGAACCGTTTTTAGGTACTGGTGTAGTGGCTTTAAACATGGATTTTAAAAAAGCCATCCTAAATGACACAAATCCACACATAATAAAACTTTATCAAGAAATAAAAGATGATATAGTTACACCTGAAATTGTTAAAGCATATTTGGAAAAAGAAGGTGAACACCTTAGAAATTCAGGTGAGGATGGTTATGAACATTTTAGAAAAATAAAAGATAGATTCAACAAGGAATTCTCCTCATTGGATTTTCTTTTTTTATCAAGAGCTGGATTTAATGGAATGATGAGGTTTAATAAAAAAGGTCATTGGAATATACCATTTTGTAAAAAGCCAAATAGATTTGCACAAGCCTATATTACTAAAATTGTAAATCAAGTTATTCAAGCTAAGAGGCAGATAAAATCTGACTGGCAATTTCTAAATAAGGAATTTTCCGAGATTATTCCCTTAGCAAATGAAAATGATATTATCTACTGTGACCCTCCTTACTATGGTAGGTATGTAGACTATTACAATGGATGGACAGAAGAAAATGAAGAAATGCTTTTTAACCAATTAAATGATACAAAAGCAAAATTTATTCTTTCTACATGGCACCACAATGATTATCGAGAAAATGAAATGATAAAAAAATACTGGGATAAATTTAATATTATAACCAGAGACCATTTTTATCATTCAGGTGGTAAAATTGAAAATAGAAATACGATTGTTGAAGCTTTAGTCTGTAATTTTGAGTTAAATGGTGATATTAAGAAACACAATCATGAAACTAAAAAGGTGATTCAAACCTCAATTTTTGAATTTGAACCTGATTTTGCCAACACTCAAACAAGCACATTGTCCAGTCGCACAAGCTAATACACAATCCAAAACTTGCCAAAGAGCTTGCTTTACAACGCACAGAGGACAAGAACGGCCAGCATACAATCGAGTAGGCGGCTGACGGACTAATAGCCCGCCAGTGCACCTTCACCCCG
>CAZJWE010000302.1:0-3337 GCA_964549265.1 uncultured Bacteroidales bacterium
TGAAATCACCGTTTTCTGCATCGGTAAAATATGTATCAACAAGCCCGGCAGGGTTAATATTATTTGTAACGACCCCATTTACTTTCCAGGCATCATTAATTCTGGCAAAATTATTTTGCACATATGAATTTAAGGCATGTTTTTCCATATCAAAGCCCCCGTGAATACTTCTGCTGTTGCTTTTGTCGGATTCAATGATGGTATTATTCCATATCCACAGATCATCTGCTCCATTTACCTCAAAAGCAAAACCAATATCATAAATTACATTATGATCAGAAATGACTCTTGCAGGCCTGTATTTTACGTCTTCATATATATCCGATGTACTATTTTCTCCAAAGTCAATATAAATACCAATTTGCAGAAATTCCGGTGCACCATGGATTATGTTATGATCAACCCGCATCCAATTTAAATTAGCTCCTGCTGTTTTAATAAATCCGGCATCATAGGCTCTGCTGCAGGCATTGTATATATGATTATGATGAACCCGGGAAATTCCTTTTGACATTGAATCAGAATTCTCAATCATTATGACTCCTCTGTGTGTTGTATTATATATGGTATTATATCCAATATTATGATCTAAAGATAATGCCCCGGCATATCCACTATTGATGACGCCGGATTCTGTTACTTGATAATTAATATCATGCATAACACAATTAAATACTTTATGCTCTTTTCCTATTAAAGAAACTGCCGATGCAGAACTATATACAATTTTACTGTTTTTAAGCATATTGTTTGTTCCCGAAAGGATAATACCGGATTTTCCACTCCATTGCCTTTGCCAGTGACCTGAACAATCATAGCTATGAGTGACGAATTTTACATCTAAATTATCAAATACATTGCCACTGGAATTTGACACACCTAATTGTTCCAAATATTTATCATCTGTTGTAATTGAGGTGGCAAACAAAGTTAAATCCTTTATTGTTACATTACTAAAAGTGCCATCTACTTCTGGCCGAAATGCATAAGGATATTTTTTAGCCTCTACAAGGTTAATGTCACCAAGTGTTGAAGCTGGTGCGCCTCCATCCGGCATTTTGATATACAAAGTGTCATTATGTTTCCACCATTCGCCATTGGAAAGCAAGGCGGAAACCCCTCCTGATGCTTCTACTGCCGAAGGAATTGGGTTAAAAAGGTAATACCGGCTGCCATTTCCAATATGCCAGTTGCCACATGATTTATAACGGCTTGCACCACCTGCCCGGGTTCGGATTTTGCCATCTACAATATCTTTTATGGGGCCCGTCCATCCTTGTCCGTCTCTCTTACATATCGGGTTGGATAAGTTAATATACATCATTGCACCTTCCCACCGGGTTGTGTCTTCATTTTCAAAGTCAAAGTCCGTGATCTCGCCTGTAGTTAGATTTATTTCTTCAACGCCATCCATGGTTGCCAGGGTTGGAGCCATTACAAAATCATCGCTTGTTTGGTCGGGCCAGCGGGCAAAGAAAATCATCTTTCCATCTACAAACAATTGGTTTGTCTGTTCTCCTTCTGTGATGTCCCAGTCCATAATGGTACTATAGACGCCATTTCCTTCGTCTGTCCAATCCAAAAGGGGTTCACAGCCATTTATAATGACTGAATCTGTTCCATTTGGCTGGATGGTAATGTTGTCTACATTAATCCTTACTTCTTCCCTGTAAGTGCCGGCATGAATGATGATAGCATCACCGGAAGCTGCGTTGTTTACTGCTTCTTGTATTGTGGAATAAGTCTGGCCACTGCCTACATGAAGGTCTGTCCCATATACATTAAATCCAAAAAACAAAATAATTGAAATGTTTAAAAATAGTAATTTAATAGTTTTCATAATTTATGAGTTTATGTTAAAAAATAATTTAAAATTTAAATACAATAAAATGATACCAGGTTTATAAGATCATGATGATAGTAGATGTTATATGGTAAAATTATTATTCTTTCATTTTTTTAACATATTAAAGATACAACATTTTTGAGGAGGTTAACATTAATTTTAATGGAATGTGTCATAATTACAACAAATGCATCATCTTGATAAAACTTTTTTTCCTGCAAAAAATGAGTCAATAAAAAAGGGGTGTTTATTTGTTTAAATTATTCCCTATAGTAATCAGAAAAATTGACGTTTTATTTATCTGATCCTATCAAGTGACCTGACCAACAGTTCGTCTCTTCTTATTCCTCTAAAGGCGAGGTATGTAAGAATAGCAGAAATAAGAGGGAATATAAATGGGTAGTCGTAATGAATACTGCCTTTCAAAATCGAATTCATATGCATCAAATAAAAATACATTAGTCCAATAGAACCAATCATTAATAAAATGTTAAATATGCATAATCTCATTTGCAGGACACGGTGTTTATATAAAAAAATGGTTATAAAAGTGACCAGGCATATACCAAACAGCAATATTGCAAGCGGCATAGTTTCCATATAATAGTTGGATAATTGAGCAGCTGGTTTTAGTCCGTCGAAATAAAAATAATAGATGTGTTCATCGGCGCCTATGATTTTGGCTACAGGAAAATAAAATAATGTACTCATTAAGCCGAGTGACAGGATCAGAAAGACTGTTTGAATGCGTTGGATCATATTATGGATATATTTTTATTCACATTGGATAATGGAAAAAATTTTTTTCTGTAATTCGTCATATTTATAAAATACCGGAAAATCAGGATAATCATCTATGACATTTTGAGGTGGCCTGAATAAGATGCCCTGCTCTGCTTCCTGAAGCATTGAGATATCATTGTATGAATCGCCACTGGCGACTACATCATAATTAAGTGATTTCAATGCTTGTACTACTTTTCGTTTTTGGTCTTTTTGCCTGATTTTATATCCTGTAACTTCGTTGTTTTCATTTACTTCGAGGCTATTGCAAAAGATAGTAGGCCAGTCGAGTTTAGCCATTAATGGGGCTGCAAATTCGTTAAATGTGTCGGATACGATAAATACCTGTGTTTTGGTTTTCAGATGGTCTATAAATTCTTTGGCTCCCTCGAGCGGTTGGATATCTTCTATGACATCCTGTATGTCTTTTAGTTTCAGATTATGTTGTTTGAGGATGGATAAACGTTTTTGCATTAATACATCATAGTCGGTGATATCGCGAGTGGTCAGTTTCAATTCGTCTATTCCGGTTTTTTTTGCTACATTAATCCATACTTCTGGAACAAATACGCCTTCAAGGTCAAAACAAGCTACATACATCGTGTACTGATTTTTTGGGTTCTAATATTTACGGGCAAAGATATAAAATTAACGGTACTACCCTTATTTTAGTGGTTAAATATTTTTACAGGACCTAAAATACTGTTT
>CAZJWE010000303.1:0-3335 GCA_964549265.1 uncultured Bacteroidales bacterium
AAACAATGGCTCAAAATAAACGACAAAAATTAGAACTTACCTGGATTGGCAAAGGAGAGGAGCCCAAGCTCGAACCTCGTATTCTCATTGAAAATTCCGAATACAGTTATGGTGACCCAAACACTGAGAATTTGCTTATACATGGCGATAATTTACTTGCTTTAAAAGCATTGGAACATGATTATGCCGGAAAGGTGAAGTGTATTTATATAGATCCGCCTTTTAATGTGGATGCTGCTGGCGTACCTTATAATGATAATATTGAACATTCAATTTGGTTAGGATTAATGAGAAGTCGTTTATCTTTTCTACATAGATTATTATCAAAAGATGGTAGCATATGGATTTCTATAGATGATGAAGAGTTACATTATTTAAAGGTGATATGTGATGAAGTATTCCTTAGAGATAATTTTGTGGCAACAATAGCTGTTCGTTCATCAACACCAAGTGGTCCGAAAACTGCTCACAAGGATAAAAAGATAATAAAACAAAAGGATTTTCTCTTGGTATATCGCAAAACAAAGGAAACAAGATTTAATCCTCAATATGTTAGAAAAGAAAAATGGGATACTCATTTTAATTTTTATGTGGATAAAGAAAATGAAATTGCTATTCCATTGGTCTCGGTGCTTATTTCCAAAGGTCTTTTAAAAAAAGGCGATAAATTGTCTGATTTTAATATAAATAAAAAAGAACATTTCAATTTTTATCAATTAAACAAAGAATTAATATGTCAGACTCAATCATTCAAAAACAAAGAAATATTAAAAAAATCAAGAGCCTTAAAGGATAAAGTACTTTTTATTAATAAAGGAAAAGATAATGAGCTCATGTTTTATAATGGTAGACAGTTAACTCCATTATCAAATAGCATGAATAAAGTTATTTACAACAATAAATATGTAAATGATTTTTCTGTTCTATTATGTGATTTTTGGACAGATATAGATTTTCAAAATACACAAAATGAAGGTGGTGTTTCCTTTCCTAATAGTAAAAAGCCAGAGTCTTTAATTCAAAGGATTATAAATATGGCAACAAATAAAGGTGATGTTGTATTAGATTCATTTTTAGGATCGGGTACTACAGCAGCAGCGGCTTTAAAAATGAAAAGAAAATTTATTGGAATTGAATTAGGAGAACATGCATTTTCACATTGTATTCCCAGATTAAAAAGAACTATTGATAATAAAGACCCAAATGGAATAACAAAAGCAGAAAACTGGCAAGGCGGCGGCGGATTTAAATTCTACACCCTTGCCCCAAGCCTCTTGCAAAAAGACAAATACGGTAATTGGATTATCGAAAGTAAATACAATTCTTCAATGCTGGCAGCAGCCATGGCGAAACAGGAAGGTTTCAAGTATCAACCCCATGAAAGTCTGTATTGGAAACAAGGTTTTAGTACAGAACAGGATTTTATTTACACCACCACACAATTTATTACGGTTAAATCGCTTGACCGTATTTACGAGGAGATGAAACCGGGCGAAAGCTTATTGATTTGTTGTAAAAGTTTTCAAAAAGAATGTAAGGGCAAATACAGCAACATCACCATTAAAAAAATACCACAAATGTTATTGGGCAGGTGCGAATTTGGCAAAGAAGATTACAGCCTGAATATTGTTAACATGCCGGTGGATGAACCGGATGAAGATGAGGATGTAATGTTTGATGAAGAAACATCAATACAGGAAATAAGTGAAAAAGAAAATAAGAACGATAAATATGGACAGCAATCGCTATTTGACTAAAATTTCACGCAAAGACGCAAAGAAGCACAAAGTCTTTGAGGCCTTTTCAATAAACATCTTTGCGTCCTCTGCGAAAAACCTTTGCGTACTTTGCGTGAAATAAAAACAATTTATAAATACTTTGCGTGAAAAAAATTAAAACTATGAATAAGATAACACAATATATCAAACAACGTCTTTCACTTCGTGATCCCTTGCAGGATTCCCTGGATATTCTCGCACAATTGGCAGAAGAATTAAGCTTGCAAAAGGATGTAGATTTAACAAAAGAATTAGAAAAGGTAAACGCCAAATTTCCAACCTGTACCGATTTTGAAAGGGCATTTCCTTCCCTTACTTTTTCAATAGCCACAGGTGTTGGTAAAACACGTTTAATGGGTGCTTTTGTTACATACTTATACCTTAAAAAAGGCATCCGTAATTTTTTCATCCTTGCTCCGGGCAGTACGATTTATGAAAAACTTATTGAGGATTTTGGCAATCCGGCATTTCATAAATACGTATTTAATGGCATCTCCGAATTTGTACACAACCAGCCACGCATAATAACAGGCGAAAACTATGCACAGCAGGGGCGTTTGTTTAGTGAACAGGAGATTCGTATTAATATTTTCAATATTCAAAAATTCAACCGGGACACAACCGCGGCAACCCGGGGAAAAGAAAAAGGAAAAGCGCCTAAAATAAAACGGCTTTCAGAATATTTAGGACAAAGTTACTGGGAATACCTCTCTAATCTTGATGATTTGGTAATACTTATGGACGAAGCACACCGCTACCATGGCGATGCCAGTAAAAATGCCATTAATGAATTAAAACCTGTTTTAGGCTTAGAATTAACAGCTACCCCTATTGGGCAGGACGATAAACCATTCCGCAATGTTGTTCACGAATACTCTTTAGCACAAGCTTTAGCTGACGGCAAATATGTGAAAAGCCCTGCCATTGCTACACGCAAAAATTTCAATGCCAAAGGGATGTCCGACCATGAAATAGAGGTTATAAAACTTGAAGATGCCATTAGTATTCATCAGGATACTAAAAACGAATTAGAAATATATGCCAATAACAATCAGGTTAAACAAGTAAAGCCATTTATTTTAGTGGTTTGCCGGGATATTAACCATGCCAATAAAATCTATGAATTAATAAATTCCGATTCCTTTTTTGACGGGCAATACAAAAATAAAGTATTGCAAATTGATTCATCTACAAAAAACGACGATTACATAGCCCCCCAGTTTTTAAGCCTTGAAAATCCCGATAACCAAATTGAAATTGTAATTCACGTGAACATGCTTAAGGAAGGATGGGATGTAACTAATCTTTATACCATTGTTCCTTTACGTGCAGCCAATGCAAGCTTATTAGTTGAGCAGACCATTGGCCGGGGCTTGCGATTACCTTATGAAGGCAAACGCACGGGTGATGCCAAAATAGACAAATTAACAGTAGTTGCCCATGAAAATTTTGAAAAAGTAATTGAGGCTGCCCAGGACCCGGATTCTGTATTAAATAAAATAAACTTTGTTGAAATTGATGAAGAAGATTTAAAAGAAGAATCCAAAGTTGTTGTTT
>CAZJWE010000304.1:0-3335 GCA_964549265.1 uncultured Bacteroidales bacterium
GAGTTTATAGACAGACTCTAAATAGTGTTTTTCTTTTATGTAACTACTTTTGAAACCTTTTGGCTCAATTCTAAGTAGTGGTTGATAAATTTAAAAAAGCTGAAAGCGAAATAATATAGCACAAACATTTTTGGGGAATCTTGTGCATGAGGCTCCGCAGCCGGGAACCCATCCGGTGAAGACAGCGTAAAAAAATATGTAGTCAGCGTAAGGAAAAAGGAAGAAAGAAAATACTATTTCTACAGCAGTGACAGGACAAAAAATAACGATGGCTGTTCATATTTTTTAGCTGTCAAGCCGTGATGGGTCGGCGAGGAGTCCAGCACGATTTTTTTGTTACTTTTTTTCTAAAAAAAAGTTAAAAAACCATGTAAAGACAAATACAGCAGCGACGCAACATCGTTCATGGTAAGATTTTATGCAAACAAAATAAATAGCCCAAAAGAGCTGAAAGCGAAGTGCTGCATAAGTCCATAGGCATAACCACGCCCGGACACATATCCAAACCCCAATTAACAATTAATATTTACACGCTTTTAAATGTTATTTTTTAGGGTTATATTTTTTATAATGAGGGACTATAAAGTAATATATTAGTGGCCGCTGAAAATAAGGTTTTGCCCCTGCCCCTAAAGGGAGCCCTGATTTTCAGCTACTTCACCCTTTAGGAGCGGGGCAAAAAGTAGCTGAAAATCTATTCCAAAGGGACATTATGGATAAACACCTGAGTTTATAGACAGACACTAAATAATGTCTGTTCGATCATGTCTAAGATATAATGCCACTAAACCTGATTTTTTACAGCTTTAAATAAGGCATCCAGATTTCCGGGGGCAATATCGGGCAAGACAGCTTCATGGCTGGGAGAAATAAGCAATCCGGTTGGAAATAACTCTTTTAGTTGCATCACTTTCCGGTAAACATCTTCAGCCGAACCATTGACCAATAATTCCTGTGCATCTACCCCACCACAAAATGCCACTTTATCGCCAAAATGTTGTTTGAGTTTTTCCGGTTCCATATCTTTTGCCAATGCCTGTATAGGATGAATACAATCAACCCCGATGTTAATAAGGTCATCTATAACAGGGAAAATAGACCCGCAGGAATGATGGATCACGGTGAGGCCATAGCTTTTTGCCTGGTCCGTTAATTGTTTTGTGCCGGTAAACACAAATTGCCGAAGCAGATCAGGTTCTACCAACATACTGGTTTGTGTGCCGAAATCATTCCCTATCAGAACCGCATCAAGATAGCCTTTTGTTGCTTCATAAAATATCTCGTTGGCTTTTAAATAAAATTCCACGATGCGCTTAATCACTGCTTCAAACATGTCGGGGTTAATGAGCATTTTCATCAACGCTGTTTCCATTCCGAAGGCCGAGCAGGCGTCCTGGAAATGAGCCGACCACATCATGCCCATCCTGATTTTGTCAGACGGCAACCTTTTAACCCGTTCCAGGGCTTCATCCCGCGGCAGGTATTTCTCCGGATCGGGCCAGTCAAAATTTTCAATACAATCCGGCGACTCATAATCTTCAAAAAAACCGGGTGCCGTTAATGTCCTTTCGTCATTGCTTCCATCAGGGCATTGTTTGGAAAAATTAAATGCCCCGGCAATATGGTAAGCGGGCGGAAGGTGAAACGGAACATCCACCTCCCAAATATCATCATTAATATATTGCTTAAACGCCTCCAACGATGATACATTAAAGTGCTTTAAAATGCCCGCTACTGCTTTTTCTTCCGGCATCCCCAGCCAGCTCGCCGGGAAATCTGTTTGTTCCCTGTTCAGGGTTGCAAAAAACCGTTCTCTTGAATCCATAATATATAAATAAGTTGTTTCGTATTACAAATATATGTTAAAATACATGTTTATAAGCAAATTATTTCCGCTAAAAAAATGCACAATTCCGTCATTCTTTCATTTTTTTTTATATCTTTGAATTTACTATACTTTATAAATTAATAATTGAATTAGGCACTTATTTAATAAGTTCAAAATATTTCTTTGCGAACCTTTGCGTTTCTTTGCCTTTGCGTGAAACTATGAAATTTTAATTTTTCACGCAAAGATCGCAAAGTATTTCGCAAAGCCCGCAAAGACAAGGAAAACTTCAATAGAATTATGTTATAACAATTAACAAAATGCTTAATTCAATAAATAAAATATGCTTCAATTATTGCAATCTTTACAATTCAGGTTATTATTCACCGAACATTGCACCGTTGGAACAGATTGGGATTATAAAAATGTATTAAGCCCGTTTTCGAGGATATTGATCATCACGGGTGGAGAGGGATACGTGTGGCATCATAACCAAAAATTCCATTTAACGCCCGGCACCATGCATTTAATTCCAAGTTATACATTAAGCCATTATAAAACTACCAGATTTTTGGAATCAACCTACATCTTATTTACAGCTTCTACCAAACAAGGCATGAGCATTTATCATTTTCTTGAACCAACATTTCATATCCAGACAGAAGAACATGATATAAAACTCGCTTCGCGCCTGGTTTCCCAGAATCCTGGCAGGCAACTTCGGGATTATGACCCGAAAAAATATGATAATAAAGCAACACTGCATAGTTTCCACGATCAAAACACCATTACTGATATCCCGGCATTCATCGAAACACAAGGAATACTTCACCAATTATTCGCCCGGTTTATCTCCAATGCTTCTACACAGCCATCCTCAAAACTTGAAACATTCCAACGGTTGTTTAAAAGCATTCAATACATCACGGAAAACCTTGATAAACCGATGCGGGTGAAAGACCTGGCGGAAATGAGTTATTATTCCACGGATCATTATTCAAAAATATTCATGGATGTCATGGGATTACGGCCCATTGAATACATAAACCGTAAAAGAATTGAAAAAGCAGAATTGCTCTTGCTTACCACACGTGAAACCATTGATAACATCTCTGCCATGTGTGGCATTCCCAACACGTCATATTTTCAGCGCCTGTTTAAAAAATACAAACAAACAAGCCCTGCAAAATACAGGAAAAAAGGGAATTTGATATGAATTGTACTTATCCATTAATGATAAACAGATCAAGCCTCAACGCATCTTACATGAACAAATAATCGTTGGAGGCCATATGAATTTTGTGATGGATAGCATTCCTGTTAAATAGTGTTTGTCTTTTATGTAACTACTTTTCCAGGATTCGATTTTATTATGTAGCTATGATAATTGAGTTAAATTGGCTTTTGCTCTTTCAGAGCAATGGGCTGCTAGTTTGTTTGAACAGGGCGATGGGATCATATTAAGATTCGGGTGGATTATGCGTAAATCATTGGGATCATAAAAATC
>CAZJWE010000305.1:0-3270 GCA_964549265.1 uncultured Bacteroidales bacterium
TATAGTTTAACGTAGTTTATATGTTGTGTTGGAAATACAGTTAGCTGTTAGCTCATAAATTAAAAACAAGTCAAACAACATTTAAACCATATTTAAACTACTTTTCAACCACATTTACAACTATATTTAAACTATATTTAAACAGTATTTTAGGTCCTGTAAAAATATTTAACCACTAAAATAAGGGTAGTACCATATTTTAAAACTTATTTTATATTATAACAAAAAAGGCTGCCTAAAACGGGCAGCCTTTTTTAATGAAAATTTAAATATTCAAAATCTTTTTATCTTTCAAATACCCAATAATTTTTTCAACAGATTCCAGTACGCTCATTTTGTCTGTTTCGATTAATATTTCAGGATTTTGGGGTTCTTCATATGGAGCGGAGATACCTGTGAATTCAGGGATAATACCTTTTCTGGCTTTTTCATAAAGCCCTTTGGGGTCGCGTTCTTCACAGACTTCCAGGGGCGCTTTTACATATACTTCAATAAAGTCGCCTTCGGGATTTAATTTGCGTGCTGTGTCACGGTCTTTTTCATATGGTGATATGAAAGAAGTGATGGTTAAAAAGCCTGCATCGGCAAACAAATGAGCTACTTCACCGATTCTTCTGATGTTTTCTTCCCTGTCTTCAGGTGAAAAACCTAAGTCGCCATTCAGGCCGTGGCGGATATTATCGCCATCGAGGATATACACCTGGCATTTTAATTCGAATAATTTGGCTTGCAATTGGGTTGCAACGGTAGATTTACCGCAACCGGATAAGCCGGTCATCCATAATACTACTCCTTTATGTCCATTCAATTCGGCGCGTTCTTCTTTTTTTATTTGCGTGTCGTGCCATACCACATTGGAGCTTTTTTGCTCAACGCTTTTTTCGTCAGCAGGTTTTTGTTGTAAGGCATAAAAATCTTTTAATATGTCGCCCACACATTTTCGTAATATGCGTTCATCCACATCTTCGTAGCTGCTTAGTTTTTTTCTGACTTCTTTTCCTGAAATGAAGACTGTTTCATAGCCTTTGGGTTTGAACTCACTGATAAGGCCTACACGGTTTATTTCTTTAAAGAAGGCAGCAAAACCTACTTTTGCGGGTTCTATCCGGAGTTCTCCATTGAGTTTGTCAAATATTTCATGTGCATCAAAATCACCCCAGATGGCTTCGCCGTCGTCAAACGGAGCGTCGGCATGTTTTCTGCCGATTACGATATTTGTGAAGCCATAGTTTTGTCGGTAAATGGCGTGCATTACAGCTTCTTTTGGCCCAGCATAAAACATTTTCATGTCCAATCCGATAAGTAATAACTCATCGTCAAGGTCATACCCTTTGGATTTCCAGAGCTCTTCGTCTTTGTCGCCATGCCCGATCATTTTGTTTTCAATAAGCGCTTCATATGTTTTCATTCTGATGTCTGCCGGGAGGTCATCGGATTTTGTAGTTCCAACCAATGGGTTGAGAATGGTACCGGTATAGTATCCTTGTTTGGTGAGTTGTTCGGCTGCATATACCATGGCGTATTCATGAGCACGGTGCAATGCATTTCGTGTTTGAAATCCAACAATTTTTTCCCATCCTCTTTCCTGGAAAATGCTTCTGGTTTCAGCAGGTGTAAGCATGTATTGTCCAAATGCAGGGTCTTGTGGTTGTGGGAAAGCCCATATTTTGCCTCCTAATAAATAGTCGCGCGGGTCGTCATTGAAAATCCTTGCTCCGGGATGGTCGTCGCGGTCGGTACCATATACAGATTTGTTGTATCGTTTTTTGTCAAACGGATAAATATCAGTGATTTCTAAAGTTCCGACAATTTCACCATTTTCATTTTCAACAGTAACAGTTTCTCCTTTTTTTAACTTATCAGCACTGTCTTTTTCGATTGGAAATGCAAGCGGAATGGTCCATGCATATTTTTTTCCGTTGCATTCAATTATTGATTCATCAAGTACCTGGTTAAACTCGTCGCTGTTCATCGGTCCTTCGAGAGGAGAGAGGGCGCCGTCAGCCATCCTGTAAAAAACAGACAAGTCCGAATTGCTTATTTTATAAACATTTCTGTTTTTTGCTTCTTCAACGATGTGTCCTCTTTCCATCTCCGGGATGATCCTGTTTACTAATCCACATCCTCCGTGAGGAGGTAAAATTATTTGTTTCATTATGTACTGAATTTTATGATTTATAATTAGTATTTAAAACTGTTTGATGATAATATTCTAAAAATGATTCCGGGATTTTTATTTTGGCTTCTTTTGGGAGATAAAATGATCCCAATTGTACACCCGGATTGTTTTCTCCATGAAAATCACTACCTCCTGTGATGATCATATTCAGCTCTTTCCCGATTTGGTAGAAGAATTCACATTCGTTGGTGGAATGATGGCTCGAGAAGGCCTCAATACCATCCAGCCCTTTGTTTTTGAAGATTTTTAATTGCTCTTTATATTCTTCGTTTGAAGCATAATTCAACAAGGATGGATGAGCAATGACAGCAATTCCTCCGGCACCGTGTATCAATTCAATACTTTCTTCAAACGTCAGACGCGGACGGTTTACATAAGCCGGTGCTCCTTTGCCTAAATAGTTGTTAAAAGCTTCTTCAAAATTGCTGGCATATCCTTTATTAATTAATGCCCTGGCAAAATGGGGCCTTCCGATTTGGTCTTTTCCGGCTTCTTTTTGCACTTCTTCTAAGGATATAGATATGCCGGTTTGGTTGAGTTTTTTTATGATTTTAGGATTTCTGCTTTTTCTTGAGTTTTGAACAAATGCCAATCCTTTATGGAGATTTTTATTTTCAATGTCAATAAAATAACCACATATATGCATTGTACCGGGAGTAAATGCAGCACTTATTTCAACACCGTGAATTAGATGTATATTTTTATTTTTGGAATGTAGATGTGCTTCAGGTATTCCGTTAACCGTATCATGATCTGTAATAGCAAGCAGCTCTATTCCTAACTTTACGGCAAGGTCAATCAATTCAGATGGTCTCATTGTTCCGTCTGAAGCATTGGTATGACAGTGTAAATCAAAAGAGTGTTGCATATCCTGCAATTATACTTAATATTAAGATGCAAATATAATAAAACAAATGATTTCGTTTTGGATTAATTCTATATTTAGTTTATAAAGTTGGTTCTACCACGAATTTAATGGTAACTTGCAATTTATTTATGGAGGTTGGAAAATAGTTTATATGTGGTTGAAATATAGTGGCTCTATTCTAAACCATGGTTGATAAACTAAAATACATTGTGTTTTGAGGAAT